>NZ_JBIVNJ010000001.1:0-193057 GCF_044753585.1 Streptomyces sp. NPDC088354
TCTTCGCGCGCTTCGCCTCCCGGCAGGACGACTCCCCGCAGATGAAGATGATCGCCGCGCTGCGCAACCAGTTCGGCGGCCACGCCGTCGAGACCAAGAAGTAGCCGCGCAAGCAGTCATGTCCACCGGGTGCCCACCGCGCCCACGAGGGAAGGAGGCGTCGCACAACCATGCACGTCGCGCATCTGTCGCTCGCCGACTTCCGCTCCTACGCCCGGGTCGAGGTCCCGCTCGACCCGGGCGTCACCGCTTTCGTCGGGCCCAACGGCCAGGGCAAGACCAACCTGGTCGAGGCGGTCGGCTATCTGGCCACCCTCGCCAGCCACCGGGTCGCCAGTGACGCCCCGCTGGTGCGTATGGGCGCGGACCGCGCGATCGTGCGGGCGGCCGTGGTCCAGGGCGACCGCCAGCAGCTGGTGGAGCTGGAGATCAACCCCGGCCGCGCCAATCGCGCCCGTCTCAACCGCTCCTCGCAGGTCCGCCCGCGCGACCTGCTGGGCATAGTCAGGACCGTGCTGTTCGCCCCCGAGGACCTGGCCCTGGTCAAGGGCGATCCCGGGGAGCGCCGGCGGTTCCTCGACGAGCTGCTGACCGCCCGCGCGCCCCGGATGGCGGGCGTGCGCAGCGACTACGAGCGGGTGCTCAAGCAGCGCAACACCCTGCTCAAGTCGGCGGCCATGGCCCGCCGGCACGGTGGCCGCGGCGCCGACCTGTCCACCCTCGACGTGTGGGACCAGCATCTGGCCCGGGCCGGGGCCGAGCTGCTGGCCCAGCGCCTGGACCTCACGCACGCGCTGCAGCCGCTGGCCGACAAGGCGTACGAGCAGCTGGCACCGGGCGGCGGGCCGGTCGCGCTGGAGTACCGCAGCTCGGTCGGCGAGCGCATCGCCGGGGCGTCCGGCCGTGAGGAGCTGTACGGACTGCTGCTGGAGGCCCTCGGGGAGGTCCGCAAGCAGGAGATCGAGCGCGGGGTCACCCTCGTCGGCCCGCACCGCGACGACCTGTCCCTGAACCTGGGCCGGCTTCCCGCCAAGGGGTACGCGAGCCACGGGGAGTCCTGGTCGTACGCCCTGGCCCTGCGGCTGGCCTCGTACGACCTGCTGTGCGCCGACGGCGGTGAGCCGGTGCTGGTGCTCGACGACGTCTTCGCCGAGCTGGACGCCCGGCGCCGCGACCGCCTGGCGGAACTGGTGGCCCCCGGCGAGCAGGTGCTCGTGACGGCGGCCGTGGACGACGACGTGCCGGGCGTGCTGGTCGGCGCCCGTTACGCGGTGGAGAGCGGCGGCGTGGAGCGGGTATGAGCGAGCAGCAGGCACAACCTCCCGCGCAGGACAAGCCGCTGTCCGGCGTCGACCTGGCGCGCGTGGCGCTGCGCGCGGCCAAGGAGCAGGCGCGGGCCAAGGGCGCCGCGGCCCAGCAGAAGAAGCAGGCCCGCCGCGGCGGGCTGCGCAGTGGCGCCCGGGCCGACGGCCGCGATCCGCTGCCGCTCGGCGCGGCGATCAGCCGCCTGATCACCGAGCGCGGCTGGGAGGCCCCGGCCGCCGTCGGCGGGGTGATGGGGCGCTGGCCGCAATTGGTCGGTGACGACGTGGCGCTGCACTGCCAGCCGCAGCGGTACGACGAGGAGGAGCGGGTCCTCACCGTCCAGTGCGACTCCACGGCCTGGGCGACCCAGCTGCGGCTGCTCGCCCCGACCCTGGTGGCCAGGCTGAATGCCGATCTCGGTCACGGCACGGTCAAGCTGATCAAAGTCCTGGGACCGGGGGGACCGGTGCGTTCCTACGGTCGTCTGAGGGCTCCCGGGAGCCGTGGGCCGGGCGATACGTACGGATAGGCCGGAAACCTGCTGTGCGTAATCAGGTCGAAGCCCTGTGCGCCCGCGTGAGCGGTTTTGAGACCCGGTGCGCGTGTAGGGAGTCGGATGGAGGCACTTCCGTCGGGTACACGGGAACTCAGGTACCGCCAAAGCCCCATCTATGTCGGCGCTACCGGTAGACTGGTGGCAAGACGCCCGCCCCTGGCCTCCGGCACTGGGGGATCCCAGCGGGACCCGTCGATCGATGTCGAAGTGATGCAGCCGAACCCGCTCCGCGGGTCCCGGCTCATGCTGTGCCAGAAAGGGCGCTTCGTGGCCGATTCCGGCAACCCCAACGAGATCAATACGTCCGCAGCCGACGGCTCCGCCGCGCCCCCGCACGGGGGCGCGTACGACGCCAGCGCGATCACCGTCCTCGAGGGCCTGGACGCGGTTCGCAAGCGCCCGGGCATGTACATCGGCTCGACGGGCGAGCGCGGCCTGCACCACCTGGTGTACGAGGTCGTCGACAACTCCGTCGACGAGGCGCTGGCCGGTCACGCGGACACCATCCTGGTCACGATCCTCGCCGACGGCGGCGTGCGCGTGATCGACAACGGCCGCGGCATCCCGGTGGACATCGTGCCGTCCGAGGGCAAGCCGGCCGTCGAGGTCGTCCTCACCGTGCTGCACGCGGGCGGCAAGTTCGGCGGCGGCGGCTACGCCGTCTCCGGCGGTCTGCACGGCGTCGGCGTCTCCGTGGTGAACGCCCTGTCGAACAGGGTCGCGGTCGAGGTCAAGCGTGAGGGCTTCCGCTGGACCCAGGACTACAAGCTCGGTGTCCCCACCGCCCCGCTGCAGAAGAACGAGCCGGTCTCGGAGACCGGTACGAGCGTGACGTTCTGGGCCGACGGCGACATCTTCGAGACCACCGAGTACTCCTTCGAGACGCTGTCGCGGCGTTTCCAGGAGATGGCCTTCCTCAACAAGGGCCTGACGATCTCGCTGACCGACGAGCGCCCCGAGCACGCGGACGTCGAGAACGAGGGCGAGCCGCGCACCGTCTCGTACCACTACGAGGGCGGCATCGTCGACTTCGTGAAGTACCTCAACTCGCGCAAGGGCGAGACGGTCCACCCCTCGGTGATCGACATCGAGGCGGAGGACAAGGAGCGCCTCCTGTCGCTCGAGGTCGCGATGCAGTGGAACACCCAGTACAGCGAGGGTGTCTACAGCTTCGCGAACACCATCCACACCCACGAGGGCGGCACTCACGAGGAGGGCTTCCGCGCCGCGTTGACCACGCTGGTCAACAAGTACGCGCGGGAGAAGAAGTTCCTCCGCGAGAAGGACGACAACCTCACGGGCGAGGACATCCGCGAGGGTCTGACGGCGATCATCTCGGTCAAGCTCGGCGAGCCGCAGTTCGAGGGCCAGACCAAGACCAAGCTCGGCAACACCGAGGCGAAGACCTTCGTCCAGAAGGTCGTGCACGAGCACCTGACGGACTGGCTGGACCGCAACCCCAACGAGGCCGCGGACATCATCCGCAAGTCGATCCAGGCGGCCACCGCCCGTGTCGCCGCGCGCAAGGCGCGCGACCTGACGCGCCGCAAGGGACTGCTGGAGACGGCGTCGCTGCCGGGCAAGCTGAGCGACTGCCAGTCCAACGACCCCAGCAAGTGCGAGATCTTCATCGTCGAGGGTGACTCCGCCGGCGGTTCGGCCAAGTCCGGCCGCAACCCGCAGTACCAGGCGATCCTCCCGATCCGCGGCAAGATCCTGAACGTGGAGAAGGCGCGGATCGACAAGATCCTGCAGAACACCGAGATCCAGGCGCTGATCTCGGCCTTCGGCACCGGTGTGCACGAGGACTTCGACATCTCCCGGCTGCGGTATCACAAGATCATTCTGATGGCGGACGCCGACGTCGACGGGCAGCACATCAACACCCTGCTGCTGACCTTCCTGTTCCGCTTCATGCGTCCGCTGGTCGAGGCCGGGCACGTGTACCTCTCGCGTCCCCCGCTCTACAAGATCAAGTGGGGCCGGGACGACTTCGAGTACGCGTACTCCGACTCCGAGCGTGACGCCCTGATCGAGCTGGGGCGGCAGAACGGCAAGCGCGTGCGCGAGGACTCGATCCAGCGCTTCAAGGGCCTCGGCGAGATGAACGCCGAGGAGCTGCGGGTCACCACGATGGACGTCGACCACCGTGTGCTGGGCCAGGTCACCCTGGACGACGCTGCCCTCGCCGACGACCTCTTCTCGGTGCTGATGGGCGAGGACGTCGAGGCCCGGCGCTCCTTCATCCAGCGCAACGCCAAGGATGTCCGCTTCCTCGACATCTGAGTCGGCCCCCATCAGCCGCAGCTCGAAAGGACTTTGACCAGCAATGGCCGACGACAAGACCCCCGTCACGCCCGAGGGCCCCGAGGGCGCCGCGACGGACACCATGCGGATCGAGCCCGTGGGGCTCGAGACGGAGATGCAGCGCAGTTACCTCGACTACGCGATGTCCGTCATCGTCTCCCGCGCGCTGCCCGACGTCCGCGACGGACTCAAGCCCGTCCACCGCCGCGTGCTGTACGCGATGTACGACGGCGGCTACCGCCCCGAGCGCGGCTTCTACAAGTGCGCCCGCGTCGTCGGCGACGTCATGGGCACGTACCACCCGCACGGCGACTCCTCGATCTACGACGCGCTGGTCCGCCTCGCGCAGCCGTGGTCGATGCGCATGCCGCTGGTCGACAGCAACGGCAACTTCGGTTCCCCGGGCAACGACCCGGCGGCCGCCATGCGGTACACCGAGTGCAAGATGGCGCCGCTGTCCATGGAGATGGTCCGGGACATCGACGAGGAGACCGTCGACTTCCAGGACAACTACGACGGGCGCAACCAGGAGCCGACGGTCCTGCCGTCGCGCTTCCCCAACCTGCTGATCAACGGCTCCGCCGGCATCGCGGTCGGCATGGCGACCAACATCCCGCCGCACAACCTGCGCGAGGTCGCCGAGGGCGCCCAGTGGTGCCTCGCCAACCCCGACGCGTCCAGCGAGGAGCTGCTGGAAGCCCTCATCGAGCGCATCAAGGGCCCCGACTTCCCGACCGGCGCCCTGGTGGTGGGCCGCAGGGGCATCGAGGAGGCCTACCGCACCGGCCGCGGCTCCATCACGATGCGCGCGGTCGTCGAGGTCGAGGAGATCCAGGGCCGGCAGTGCCTGGTCGTCACCGAGCTGCCGTACCAGGTGAACCCGGACAACCTGGCCCAGAAGATCGCCGACCTGGTGAAGGACGGCCGTGTCGGTGGCATCGCCGACGTCCGCGACGAGACCTCGTCGCGCACCGGCCAGCGCCTGGTGATCGTGCTCAAGCGCGACGCCGTCGCCAAGGTCGTGCTGAACAACCTCTACAAGCACACGGACCTGCAGACGAACTTCGGCGCCAACATGCTGGCGCTGGTCGACGGCGTGCCGCGCACGCTCTCGCTCGACCAGTTCATCAAGCAGTGGGTGACCCACCAGATCGAGGTCATCGTCCGCCGGACCCGCTTCCGGCTGCGCAAGGCCGAGGAGCGCGCCCACATCCTGCGCGGTCTGCTGAAGGCCCTGGACGCGATCGACGAGGTCATCGCCCTGATCCGGCGCAGCGCGACGGTCGACGTGGCGCGTGAAGGCCTGATGGGTCTGCTGGAGATCGACGAGATCCAGGCCAACGCGATCCTGGAGATGCAGCTCCGCCGTCTGGCGGCCCTGGAGCGGCAGAAGATCGTCCAGGAGCACGACGAGCTCCAGGCCAAGATCAACGAGTACAACCGCATCCTGGCCTCGCCCGAGATGCAGCGCGGCATCATCAGCACGGAGCTGACGGCGATCGTCGAGAAGTTCGGCGACGACCGGCGCTCGGCACTGGTGCCCTTCGACGGCGACATGTCCATCGAGGACCTGATCGCCGAGGAGGACATCGTCATCACGATCTCCCGCGGCGGATACGTCAAGCGCACCAAGACGGACGACTACCGCTCCCAGAAGCGCGGCGGCAAGGGCGTGCGCGGCACGAAGCTGAAGGAAGACGACATCGTCGACCACTTCTTCGTCACCACCACCCACCACTGGCTGCTGTTCTTCACGAACAAGGGCCGGGTCTACCGGGCCAAGGCCTACGAGCTGCCGGACGCCGGCCGTGACGCCCGCGGGCAGCACGTGGCCAACCTGCTGGCCTTCCAGCCGGACGAGCAGATCGCCCAGGTGCTGGCCATTCGCGACTACAACGCGGCGCCCTACCTGGTGCTGGCCACCCGTTCGGGCCTGGTGAAGAAGACCTCGCTCAAGGACTACGACTCGCCCCGTTCGGGCGGTGTCATCGCGATCAACCTCCGGGAGACCGAGGACGGCGGCGAGGACCTGCTGATCGGTGCGGAACTGGTCGGCCCGGACGACGACCTGCTCCTGGTGAGCCGCAAGGCGCAGTCCATCCGCTTCACGGCGACGGACGACGCGCTGCGGCCGATGGGCCGGGCGACATCGGGCGTCAAGGGCATGAGCTTCCGCGAAGGGGACGAACTGCTCTCGATGAATGTCGTGCGACCGGGTACGTTCGTCTTCACCGCCACCGATGGCGGGTACGCCAAGCGGACCAGTGTGGACGAGTACCGGGTCCAGGGCCGCGGCGGACTCGGCATCAAGGCGGCGAAGATCGTCGAGGACCGGGGTTCACTGGTCGGGGCGCTGGTGGTCGAGGAAACGGATGAGATCCTTGCCATCACACTCGGCGGCGGAGTGATCCGCACCCGCGTCAACGAGATCCGCGAGACCGGGCGTGACACCATGGGCGTCCAACTGATCAACCTCGGTAAGAAGGATGCCGTTGTGGGCATCGCACGCAATGCCGAGGCGGGGGCGGAGGCCGAAGAGGTCGTCGCCGCCGAAGAGGCCGAGGGCGAGCAGCCCGCGGCCGCCGAGTCGGAGGAGTAAGTAGCCGTGAGTGGAGCCGAGGGCGCCGCGGGTGGGACGGGCGCGGAAGGACCGCAGCCGATGCCGGCTGCGGTACCGGACGCGATCGGTGGTGCCCCTGGCTCACGTACGGACAGCGGCCCGCATCAGGGGGGAACCACCGTGACTGACACCCGTCCGCCGCACCACCAGCACGCGGTGCGACAGCAGACGCAGACCTACGGGGCCGTGCCCGGCGCCCCCGAGCAGCCTCAGCAGGCCCCCCAGGGCCCGCACCAGCCGCCGCAGGCGTACGCGCCCCCGGCGGGGCCCCCGGCCACCGCCGGCGTCCGCCAGCCCCGCCCGGCGGCCCGGCAGGTCCCGCGGACCCGCAAGGCCCGGCTGCGGGTGGCCAAGGCCGACCCGTGGTCGGTGATGAAGGTCAGCTTCCTGCTCTCCATCGCGCTGGGCGTCTGCACGATCGTGGCGGTCGCCGTCCTGTGGATGGTGCTCGACACCATCGGCGTCTTCAGCACGGTCGGCGGCACCCTCAGCGAGGCCACCTCGTCCGGCTCGGACGGCGGCTTCGACCTGGTGTCGTTCCTGTCGCTGTCGCGGGTGCTGACCTTCACGTCGGTCATCGCCGTCATCGACGTGGTGCTGGCCACCGCCCTGGCCACGCTCGGCGCCTTCATCTACAACATGTCGGCGGGCATGGTCGGCGGCGTCGAGCTGACCCTGGCGGAGGACGAGTAACCGATTTTGGGACATGGCCCCGCGTGCGCTAATCTTTCAACGCGACGCAGCGCGGGGCTATAGCTCAGACGGTTAGAGCGCTTCCCTGATAAGGAAGAGGCCACAGGTTCAAGTCCTGTTAGCCCCACCAGCGTGAAGGGCCCCGGGAGATTTCCCGGGGTCCTTCGGCATTCTCGGGGGATACCGGCCGGGGCAGGGCGGATCGTGACGCGTGACGCGCCTCACGGCCGTGCGCCGTGGCGCTCCGCCCCGGCGGATGTTTCCCCGTCGCTCCCCGGATTCCCGCCGGCCCTCCCTCCTCGCTCGCTTCCTTCCCGGTGGGCGGCCCGCGGCCAGGTGGTCAGCGCCGGGCCGGTCCCTGCGAGTTGCGTGAGGCTGTGCACGCCGCGGGCGGCGTTCCAAATACTCGCCTTGCGGGCCTTGTTGCGTCAGCCGAGGCCGGGCCCCACTGGCGTCGGCGGGTGTGCGCGGTACGGCCGGGGCCGGTGCGGCTCTGTCAGGCCGTTTCACGTGGAACCGGCCCGGTGAGGGGAGAGACGACGGGTTCGACGCAGTACCCGGCACGACCTGGGTTCGGGCCTCGGCTTTCATCCGGACGGACCGTTTCCTCACCTCACGTACTACCGTTGGGGTGGATAGACAGATCACCGTTCGATATCGACCGGTGTGTATAGTCGGGCTGGTCGGAGGACCCCCCAACGCAAGAAGGACGAGGTCGCGCGGTGAAGAAGTTGCTCCTGGTCGCACTGGCCGCCATCGGCGGTCTTCTCGTGTACCGCCAGATCCAGGCGGACCGCGCCGAGCAGGACCTGTGGACGGAGGCGACCGACTCCGTTCCCGCCGGTTCCGGCGCGAGCGTCTGAGGCGGGCGAGGCCCGCATCACCCAAGGTTTCCCGAAGCCCCGGCCACGGTGTGGCCGGGGCTTCGTCGTTGCCTGACCGTGACGGGATCCCCTTGAATTTGCTCTCGCAAATGAATAGCGTCGCCGCAGCCGACGATGTGCGAGGGGGGACGGCACATGCGACGAGGAAAGGCGCTGCCGGCGCACGGGCACGCGCCGCGCACGGCCCCGCTGGTGTGCGCCGTGGGCGTGGTACTGCTCGCGGCCGGAGCGGGCCCGGTGGTGGCCGAGGAGCCCGTCATGGTGCTGGACTCCTCCGCCGGCTCCATGGAGGGCGCCACGACGACGGCCGCCGGGAACGCCGTCGGCGCGTTCGTGGGGGTGCACGGCGCCAAGGAGTACGGCTGTGACGACACACGCCCGGTGCGGCCCGTGCGCCCGCTGGACCGGACGGCCCCGAAGGCCTCCGGCGACGCCGACGTGCTGGTCTCCGACGCGGAGGGTGTCTGCGGAGCAGGGCGGCCCTGTACGCCGGCGGCCGGGGCCGAGCGCGAGGGCACCGGCCAGCGGATCGGTGCGGTCGGTCTCCGGGTGCGCGGAGGGGCGCGGCGGCAGGTGGAGTGCGTCGTCGCCGCCGCCGGTCGCGGCAAGGGCCACGACGTGTCCGACGCGGCAGCGCCGGCGCGGCAGTTGACCCCGGCCCCGACGCTCGTCGCGAACGCGGACACGCACGCGTACCGCCCGCAGGGCCGTCGGGTGAGCGGGGGCGGCAGCGCCAAGAGCGCGGCGATCCTGACGCCGGGTCAGTACACCGACACCCTCGGACCCGGTGAGACGCGCTGGTACGCGGTCGATCTGGACGCCGCCACAACCGCCGACCTGGCGGTCACCGCGGTGCCGCGCACCGGCGTCGAGGTCGCCCACGGCGACGGGATCGAACTGCGCCTCGGCGCCCCGGGCCGGTACTCCCCGGCCTGCGGAACGGACTTCGCGCACTTCGGGCAGAACGAGGGCGCCATGGTGCTCAGCGGGGCCGTCAGCCGCGTCCCGTCCGCCGACGGGCACGGCGGCTGCGACACATCAGGGCGCTACGCGCTGTCCGTGCACCGCACCAGCGACGCCGGCTCGGACCGGGAGCGTTGGCCGGTCGAACTGCGCTACGGCACCGAGGCCCCGCTCGCCGCCGGGACCACCCCGGCACCCGCCGCGACGCGGTTCGGGGAGCCGCCCCCGCCGATGGCCGGGACGCCCCGCGACGTCGAGGGCGGCAGCGGCTTCAACGACGCGCTGCGGCTGAGCAGAGGCGTGTGGCGGGACGCGCTGCCGCCCGGGCGGACCCGCTTCTACAAGGTGCGGGTGGGCTGGGGACAACGGCTGGTGTACGCCGCGGAGTTCGCCGATGTGCCCGTGCGGGACGCGGACGGCCCGACGGCGCCCTCCTTCGTGGCGACGGCGGCCTACGGTCCGGACCGGCAGACCGTGGACGACGCCTCCGGCGTCTCGCAGCGGCGTGCCTACACGGGGCGCCCCGTGTCGGTGGGGCTCGGTACGGTGCCGGTGACATGGACCAACCGCTGGGTCGCCGGGAGCGCGGCGCCGGGCGCCCGCACCAGTGGCGACTACTACGTCGCCGTGTCCCTGGGGCCGGGTGCGGCGCGCATCGCCCGTGGCGCGGTGGTGAAGGTTGTGCTGCGCGTGGACGTGGCGGGGACGGAGCTGGCCGGTCCGCAGTACAAGGCGGCGGCGCTGGGCGGCGGTTCGCCGTCCGAGGAGGCCGGGACGGACGTCGCGGCGGCCGCGCCGGGCGGCGGTAGGCACGGGGGAGGATTCATGACCGCGGGCGACGTGGTCGCGGCGGGGGCCGGCGGCGCGGTGGCGCTCGCGGGGGTCGCGGGGGTGGCCGCGCTGAGCCGGCGGCGGAGGGGCCACACGTGATCCGCAGGACGGTGGCGGCCGTGGTGGCCGCGTTCCTGCTGCCCACCGGGCCGGCGGGGACGGCCTTCGCCGACTCCGCAGCGCCGGGCCGGCAGCCGCGGGGCGAGGTGGTCCGGGGCCGGCCCAGCACGGCCGACGCCCCTCAACTGACGGCCGGTGTGCTGTACCGGGACACCCTGCCCCCGGGCGGGGAGGCGCGGCACTACGCCGTCCAGCTCGATGCGGAGAAATCGGCCTACCTCGCCGTCTTCGCGCTCCCCGGGCCGGGCAGCGAGGTCGCGTTCGGGGACGGTGTCGACCTGAGCCTGGAGAGCACCGACGGCACCCGCTGCGACAGCGACCACCGCACCTTCTCCGGCGACGGCGCCGCCCGGCCGCTGGGCACCTGGGTCAAGCGCACGATCGGCGCCGACGAGCCGTGTCAGGAGGCGCACGCCTACGTCCTTTCCGTGACCCGCAGGTCCGCCGCCACCTCCGACCCGGCGCCGTGGCCGCTGCAGATACGCCTCACGACCGAGCCGCCACTCGTCACCGGCGCCACGCCGGGACCTGCCGTGAGCGCGGGCACGCGGCCTCCCGCGCCCGCGGCCGGGACCGCGCGGGGGGTGGCGGGCGGATCCGACGTCGCCGGGGCGGCGGAACTCGGCGCGGGCGTGTGGAAGGACGAAGTGCCGCCCGGGCAGACCCGTTTCTACGAGGTGCCGGTGGACTGGGGGCGAGAGGCCTGGATCGACGCCGAGTTCGCCAACGCGCCCGTGACGAAGGCCGGCGGCTTCGCGGCCTCGGGCGTGCGTGTGGAGCTCTACAACCCGCGCTGGGGCTTTGTCGGCGGCGCCGGGGGCGCGTACTCCGGGAAGCAGACCTCCGTCACGGCGACCACCGGGAAGGTCGCCTACGCCAACCGCTGGGAACCCGACGAAAGGGTCTCGGCGGCACGCTTCGCCGGCCCGTACTACGTGGCGGTCACCGTCCACCGGGACGTCGCGGGATTTGTGCGCGGCCCGATTCCCGTCACGCTGCGGGTCGGCCTGGAGGGCGAGGCGCAGGCCGCTCCGCGGTACGACGGCGACCCGACCGCCGACCTCGGCCTGCCGGGGGAGGAGAGCTCCGGCGGCGAATCGGCCCTGCGGCTGGCCGGGTTCGCCTCCCTGGGCGCGGGGAGCGTACTGCTGCTGTCGCTGGCGGTGTGGGTCGCGTCCGCCCGGCGGCGCACCGGGGCGTGATCCGGCGGGTGATGTGGTGCGGCCTCAGGAGGAGACCGACAGCGCCCAGATGCCGAAGGCGAAGCACAGCGCGGCCACGAGCAGCACGGGCACGACCACCGTGGCGGGAGGGCCCGGACGGTGCGTCCCGAGGGGACCGGAGCGGTGGTGTGCGGGAAGGGGCGGCGTGCCCGCTCCCCCGTCGCCCGCCGTGTACGGGCGCGTGGGCGCAGGGGCGGCGGGGGGCCGCGTCGGCGGGGTAGGGGGAACGGCGGGAACGCGGGCGGACGGCATCGCGTCCGGTGCCGCGGGCACCGATGGCAGCGGCGGCGGCAGACGAAAGCTGCCGGTGTCCTCCGTGGCGTTCGCGCCCTCCGTGTTCTCCGTGCTCTCCGCGCGCTCGGTGTGCTCCACCTTCTCGGCCCCCGGCGCCCGGCGCACCGGGCCGTCGGGGGAGAAGCCCTCGGGGAGCGGGCCGATCTGGTCGAAGACCTCCACCGGCTCCTCGCCGGGATCCGCTTCGGGCAGCAGTTCCACGGCGGCGGCCAGCGCCTTGCGGGCGCCCGACGCGGTGCGGAAACGGGCCTCGGGGTCGGGTTGCAGCAGCGTCCCGACGACCTCCCACAACGGTCCGGGGACGCCGATCGGCGCCCGGGGCGTTCCGTGCGCGTACTGGGTGGCGACCGCCTCTGCGTCCGGCTTGGCGCCGCTCAGGAGGTAGAGCGCGACCAGCCCGGCGGCGTACAGGTCGGCCGGGAAGTCCGGGTCGGCGCCCATCAGCTGCTCGGGCGCGAAGTAACCGGGCGTGCCGACCACGTAGTCGGCGGCGGTGAGGCGGGGCTCGCCCTTGCGCATCGCGATGCCGAAGTCCGACAGCCGCAGATGCGGGCGGCCGGTGCCCGTCGCCTCCATCAGGAGGTTCGCCGGCTTGATGTCGCGGTGCACCACGCCTTGCGCGTGCACAGCGGTCAGTCCGGACAGCAACTGGTCCAGCAGGGCGCACACATAGCGCGGGGGCAACGGGCCGTAGTCACCGATGAGGTGCGCCAGCGAACCGCCGCGCACGAGTTCCATGGTGAACAGCACCTTGTCGTTGTCGGCGGCCCAGCTCGCGGGGGCGAGGACGTGCGGATGGTCGATGCGCATCGCCTGCTCGCGGACGAAGCGCAGCAGCGCGTGGGCGTCGCTCTGCTGCAGCACCTTGGCCGCCACATAGCGGCCGCGCCGCCGGTCCCAGGCCCGCCACACCGCGCCCGCACCGCCGCGTCCGACCGGGTCGACGAGCTCGTACCGGCCCGCGAAGACCTCACCCATGCCCTGCGTCCGCCCCCTGTGACCGCCGCTGGTGCGCCTCGTAGTGCCGCACCGCGTCCTCGGCGGGCCCGGCGCCGTACACACGGAGGAACTCTGCCAGTTGGGGGTGGGCCGGGGCGAGGGAGTCGGCGGCTTCGGCGATCTCGGCGGGCGGCGCCGTCGCGCGCAGCAGCGTGCGCAGTTCGTGGACGACGCGGCGCGCGGGCGGCAGCGGCTGCCCGGCGGACGAGCTCTGCGTCGTGCCCAGCACCGAGGAGCCCTCGGACCGGCGGATCTCCTCCATCCGTCCGGCCGCCTCCACGGGGGTGACGATCCCGTCGGCGGCCTCCGCGCCGAGCTCGCGCAGCGCCTGCAGCCGCTGCACGACCGAGGGGTTGCCGATCTTGGCCCGCTGCCCGCTCATCAGCTGCGACAGCATCGGCGCCGACAGCCCCAGCACCCCGGCCAGGCGGGCCTGGTTGAGCCCCAGATCGGCCATCAGCCGCCGGAAGAGCGCCCCGAGCGGCTCGCCGTACCAGGTGCGCTGCATCTCCCGGGCGCGAGCGGTGGCGTCCTGCTGCGAGGTGTCCATGCGGGCTCCTGACGGGGGACCTTTGCGGCCGCGAACTTGCCCGTCATCCTACGGACACCGATACTCGGTCGGTGATCGTCGCGGCAGCCGGTACGCTGGTCTGCGGCACGGGGCCTTAGCTCAGTTGGTAGAGCGCCGTCTTTGCATGGCGGATGTCAGGGGTTCGACTCCCCTAGGCTCCACAGTCCCCCGACGGGCCGGAACCTCATCGAGGTTCCGGCCCGCCGTCTTTTCCGTCCCGCTCGGAGGGCGGCCCGTCCGGCGCTTGGGCATGCTGGAGCCATGTTCGGAAAAACGAGGGCGTACAGCGGCTTCGCCGTGGACGACATCGAGAGGGCCAGGGAGTTCTACGGGGACACGCTGGGGCTGGACGTCTGCGCGGAGCACGGACTGCTGACCCTGCGGATCGAGGGCGGCACCCGGGTGCTGGTGTACCCGAAGCCCGGCCACACCCCGGCCTCGTTCACCGTCCTGAACTTCCCCGTCGCCGACATCGACCGGGCGGTCGACCAGCTGATCCGGCGCGGCGTCACCTTCGAGCGCTACCCCGGCTTCGAGCACGACGAGAAGGGCGTCGCCCGCGGCACCGGCGGCCCGCCGATCGCCTGGTTCACCGACCCGGCGGGCAATATCCTCGCCGTCCTGCAGGAGGACTAGGCCGACAGGGACTGGCCCGTTCGGGTGGACCGTGCGGCACAATCGGCGGCGTGCGGTTCGGCATTCTGGGGGAGACGCGGGCCCTGCGGCCCGACGGGGACACCGCTTCGGCGGGCGGGCCCGGCCGCCGCGCGCTGCTCGCGATGCTGCTGCTGGAGGCCGGGCGGATCGTCAGCACCGAGCGCCTGATCGGCGGCCTGTACGGCGACGACCCGCCGACCGGTGTGGGCAACGCCCTTCAGTCGCAGGTCTCCCGGCTGCGCTCCGCGATCGGGGCACCCGTGGAGAGCCACCCGGGCGGCTACCGGCTCGCCGTACCCCGGGACGAGGTCGACGTCCACCGCTTCGAGCGGCTCGCCGCCGAGGGCCGCGGGGCGCTGGCCGCCGGCGGCACCGAGCGGGCGGCCGGGTTGCTCCGTGAGGCGCTCGGGCTGTGGCGGGGGTCCGCGCTGTCCGACGTGGGTGACGCGCCCTTCGCCGGGCCGCAGATCACCCGTCTGGAAGAACTGCGCGTCGCGACGCTGGAGGACCGGATCGCGGCGGACCTCACGCTCGATGCCCACCGGCACGGTGAGCTGGTGGCCGAACTGCGCGAGCTGGTGGCCGCGTACCCGCTCCGTGAACGGTTGCGGGCCCAGCTGATGCGGGCGCTGTACAGATGCGGGCGCCAGTCCGAGGCGCTGGCGGTGTACGAGGACGCGCGCCGCGAGCTCGCCGACAGCCTGGGCGCCGACCCCGGCCCCGAGCTCGCCGAGACGCATCTGGCGGTGCTGCGCGGAGACCCCCGCCCGGTGGTCCGTACGGCGCCCGTTTCCCGCGCTTCGGGTGTTTCACGTGAAACACCGGCCGCCCCGCCCGTCGGGTCACCGCCTCCGCGGCACACGCTGCCGGCGCCGCTCACCAGCTTCGTCGGCCGGGAGGAGGACCTGGAGCGGATCGGGTCGCTGCTGGCCGGTGCGCGGCTGGTGACCCTGATCGGGCCGGGCGGCGCGGGCAAGACCCGGATCGCCGTCGAGGCGGCGGGCCGGTACGCCGGGGAGGCGTGCTTCGTCGACCTGTCCGGCCTGACCCACGGAGCGGCGGTGCCCCAGGCGGTCGCCGGGGCGCTGGGGCTCCGCGAGGCGGGCCCGCTGCCCTCCACCGGCCGGGAGGCGGGCGCCCCCGGTCCGTTCGCGCGGCTCACGGCCGCGCTCACCGATCGCGACCTGTTGCTGGTGCTGGACAACTGCGAGCACTTGATCGACGACGTGGCGCGCCTCACGCACGGTCTGCTGTCCGCCTGCGCCGGCCTGCGCGTCCTGGCGACCAGCAGGGAGGCGCTCGGGATCACCGGGGAGACGCTGTCCCCGCTCGCGCCGCTCCCGCTGCCCGAGGAAGGGGCGGACGACGCCGCTGTGCTCGCCTCCCCCGCCGTCCGGCTGCTCGCCGACCGGGCCACGGCGGCCGGATCCGTGCAGGGCCTGCCGGACCCCGGGGCCGCCGCCCGTATCTGCCGGGCCCTGGACGGCATGCCGCTCGCCATCGAGCTGGCCGCCGCCCGCCTGCGCTCGCTGTCCGCAGCCGAGATCGCCGACCGGCTCGACGCCCTCCCGGGGGTTGTCGGCGCGGGAGACCGCTTCCGGCTGCTGTCCCGCGGCAGCCGTACCGCGCAGCCGCGCCAGCGCACCCTGCGCGGGGTCGTCGACTGGAGCTGGGAGCTGCTGTCCGAGGAGGAGCGGACCGTCCTGCGCCGGGTGTCCGTCTTCGCCGGCGGCTGGACCCTCGCCGCGGCCGAGGCGGTCTGCGCCGGACCGCCGGACGGGGTGCCGGGCGCCGCGGGCATCGACGCCGACGACGTGCTGGACCTGCTCGCCTCGCTCGCCGACAAGTCGCTCCTCGTCGTCCGGCGTCCCGAGGGCGGCACCGCCCGGGGGACGCGCTACCTGCTGCTGCAGACCATCCGCGCCTACGCCGCCGACCGTGCGGCCGAGGCCGGGGAGACCGAGTGGCTGCGCCGCGCGCACGCCGCCTGCTTCCTCGACCTGGCGCTGACCGCGGACCCCCATCTGCGGAGGGCCGAACAGCTCGACTGGCTGGACCGCCTGGCCGCCGACCACGACAACCTGCACTCCGCCCTGCGCGGCGCGGTCGCCGCGGGGGACACCGCCGTCGCCCTGCGGCTGCTCGCCGCCCTGTGCACGTACTGGATGCTCCGCGGTATGCGCTACGAAGGCGCCCAGCCCGCCGTCGAACTGCTCCGGGCGACGGGGACGGGCCCGCCGGAGGGGCTGGACGAGGAGTACGCGCTGTGCGTGATGACGGCCGCCGCCGGCACCGCCGACCAGGCCGGACTCGCCGAGCACTTCGCCGCCGTGGCAGAGGTCGTGCGCCGGCTCGGCGGCCTGCCCCGCCGCTTCCCCGTGCTCAACCTGCTGTGGGCGCCCTTCTCCGGCGTCCCCGACACCGAGACGTACGCGGTGTACCAGCGGGAGCTGGCCGGGATGGCCGAGGAGCCCTGGCAGACCGCGCTCATGCACATCGGCTCGGGCTTCCAGCGGTGGATGGTGGAGGGCGACATCGAGGCGGCGCAGGCGGAGTTCACCACCGCGCTCGCGGCCTTCCGCACGCTGGGCGACCGGTGGGGCGCCACCCTGGCCCTCACCCAACTGGCCTGGCTCTCCGGGGCCCGCGGCGACCTGCCGCGCGCCGCGGGCCTCGTGGACGAGGCACTGGCGGTCGCCCGGGAGATCGGTGCCACGGAGAACGTCGCCGAACTGCTCGGCGAGCGCGGCAAGAGCGCTGTCCGTGCGGGCCGGGTCGACCGGGCCCGGGCCGACTTCGCCGCGTGCCTGGAGCTGGCCCGCAGGACCGGCGCCCGGGAGATGCTCGCCGGTGCCCACCTCGGTCTCGGCGAGTGCGCGCGGCTGGAGGGCGACCTGACCGAGGCGCGCCGGCTGTGCGAACTGGCCCTGTCGGAGTGCCTGACCGGCTGGTACACCGGCGAGGGCGCACGCACCGAGACACTTATCGCGCTGGGCCGGATCGCCCTGGCGGAAGGCCGCACCGAGCAGGCCCGCGCCCGCTTCCTGGAGGCCGCCGATCCTGCGCACGGCGCCCGGAACCTGCCCCTGGCGGCGGCCCTCGCCGAGGCCCGGGCCGATCTCTCGCTCGCCGAGGGCGACCCCCGCGCGGCCGCCGAACTCCTCGGCGTCGCGCGCGCCCTGCGCGGCCCGTCGGTGCCCGCGCTCCCCGGGACCGACCGCACTGACGCCGCCGTACGGACCGCGCTGGGGGCCGCCGGGTACGAGGCGGCGTACGCACGCGGCGCGGGGCTCTCCGCGGACCGGGCCCTGCGGGCGCTGACCGGGTCCGCCGCCGGCGGGTAGCCACCGGTCAGCGCGCGGTGCGCGGCCGGTCAGCGCGCGGTGCGCGGCCGGTCAGCGCACCCGGCCACCGTTGCGCCCATGACGACGACACGCACCACCCCGACCCCGCGGGCCGCCGGCTCCGCCCGCCACCGATGGGCCGCGCTGGCCGTCTGCTGCCTGGCCGCCATGCTCCTCGGCATCGACAACAGCGTCCTCAACTACGCGATCCCGTCGCTGCTCAGGGACATGCACCCGAGCGGCACCCAGATCCTGTGGATCTCCGATGTCTACGGCTTCGCCATGGGCGGCCTGCTGGTCGTCATGGGCAACCTCGGCGACCGCCTCGGCCGCAAGCGGCTGATGCTGCTGGGCGCCGTGGCGTTCGGCGGTGCCTCGCTGCTCACCGCCTACGCCCCCGGCCCGGCGCTGCTCATCGCCGGGCGCGCCCTGCTGGGTGTGGCCGGCGCGATGATGGTCCCCTCGACCCTGTCCTTGCTGCGCCACGCCTTCGCCGACCCCAAGGAGCGCACCACCGCGATCGGCATCAGCAGCGGCATCGGCGCGGCGAGCTTCGCGCTCGGCCCGGTCGTCGGCGGGCTGCTGCTGGACCACTTCTGGTGGGGCTCGGTCTTCCTGGTCAACGTCCCGCTGATGGCCGTCGTCCTGATCGCCGGGACTGTGGTGCTGCCCGAGTCGCGCAACCCGCGCCCCGGGCGGCTGGACTGGCCCGGTGTCCCGCTGTCGGTGATCGGGGTGCTGGGCGCCATCTACGCGATCAAGACCGGCTTCCGGGACGGCGCCGGCCACGCTCCGGTGTGGATCGCGGCGGCGGTGGGGGTCGCGGCCCTGCTGGCCTTCGTCCGGCGTCAGGTCCGCGTGGAGGAGCCGCTGATCGACCTGCGGCTGTTCCGCAACCCGGCCTTCAGCGGCGCGGTCGGCGCCAACCTCGTGATGATCTTCGCGTCGTCCACGCTGTCGCTGGCCTTCGCGATGTACTTCCAGACCGTCCGCGGCTGGTCGCCGTTCACCGCGGGCCTGGCGCTGCTTCCCGGCCCGCTCGCCGCCGCCTTCGCCGCGCCGCTCGCCACCGCGCTGATCCCGCGTCTCGGCCGGGCCAGGGTCGTGGCCCTGGGCCTCGTCCTGGTGGCGGCGAGCACCGCGGTCCTCGGGCAGCTGTCCGACCCGGGCACGCCCTACGGGGAGTTGCTGGCCCCGCTGATCGCCAACGGCACGGGGATCATCCTGATCGTCTCGGTCACCAACGACACGATCCTGGCGAGCGCTCCCAAGGACCGCACCGGAGCGGCCGCCGCAGTCTCGGAGACGGCGATGGAGATGGGCGGCTCACTGGGCATCGCCGTTCTCGGCTCCGTCCTCGGATCGGTCTACCGCGACGCCCTGGCGCTGCCCGCCGGGCTGCCCGACAGCGCGGCACGGGCCGCGCGTGAGTCGGTCGGCGGGGCGGTGGAGGCCGGTGCCCGGATCCAGGGCGCGGCGGGGACCGCGCTGACGGACTCCGCCAAGGACGCCTTCTGCCACAGCATCCAGGTCACCACACTGGCCGGCGCGGTGCTCATCGCCTGCGGCGCGGTCGTCGTCCGCTGGGCCCTGCGCGCGGTGCCCGCGGAGATCCGCGACCCCGAGGCGGACCAGGAGGCCGCCGGCCTGCCGGTGCCCGCGCGGCGGTGAGCCCGTACGCACAGCGGGAGGGCGGCGGACCGTGCGGTCCGCCGCCCTCCCGCGTCATGACGTCGCGGCTGGGGGCCGTCTCACGGATACGTCTCCCCGTTGCCGGGCCGGTCCTTGGAGTCGGCCTCGGCCTGCTTGGCCTGCACCTCGGGGTCGAGGGCGTCGACCGGGGAGCCGTCGACCTTGCCGAAGGCGGCGTCGGAGCCGACCCCGCCGTTGAGCGAGGCACGGTCGGCGACCTCGGTGGCGGGCGCGGGTTCCACCAGCCAGTCGGGATTGGTCTGCTTGCTCCACCACTTCCAGGCCGCGAATCCGCCGCCCGCGACGAGGCCCACCAGCAGGAAGCCCCTGGCGATACGCCCGCTGCGGGCACGCCGGACCTTGCGGCGCTCCAGCTTGCGGATGTCGGCGGCCGTGACGTGGCTGCGCAGTACGGCGACCGCGGCCGCCGCCCGGACCGCCGCCTCCTCCGCCGCCGGCTGGGCGACCGAGCGGACGGTGCTGACCGCCTGCTCCACGCGCGGGGCCGTGTACTCCGCCGCCTGCCGTGCCGTCCTGCGGGTGCGCTGGGCGGCGGTGCCGACGGCCTGCTGCACTCCTGGTGGCACCGCCGCCAGGGCCTGGTCGACGCGCGACGCCAGGTGGGCGTCGTACTGCAGGCGGGCCGCGTCGCGGGCCTGCAGGGCGGCCGACGACACCCTCGGCGCCAGATACAGCCGCGCTTCGTCCGCGTAGTGCGCGGCGCTGCCCTTAGCTGTGTCGGCGTACGGCGCCACCACGTCCGCGGCGTGTCGCACGCTGTCCTTCGTCCTTCCGGCTGCGTCGCGCACGCTGTCGATGCGGGTCACGAGAACCTCCTCCTCGGTGGCGTTACGTTTTCGCCTTTCCACCCGGTTTGAAATCATGCCCGCGACGACGGGGAACGGCATGTGCGTACGGGCATCCGGGTCAAGCCGGCGCCCCCCCGGGGTACCGCCGCGGGCCCGGGTCGCGACGGGGCGCGGGGCAGGCCCCGACGTGCGAGGATTTGTCCCTGTCGTCGAGGACTGATGGAAGGTAGACCCGTGGCCGAGCAGCTCCACGCCACCCTGAGGACCAACCACGGGGACATCACCATCCGGCTGCTGCCGGACCACGCGCCGAAGACCGTCAAGAACTTCGTCGAGCTCGCCGAGGGCACCCGCGAGTGGACCGACCCGCGGACCGGCCGCCCCTCCACGGAGCACCTCTACGACGGCACGGTCTTCCACCGCGTCATCTCCGGTTTCATGATCCAGGGCGGCGACCCGCTGGGCAACGGCACCGGCGACCCGGGCTACCAGTTCGGCGACGAGTTCCACCCCGAGCTGGCCTTCACCAGGCCGTATCTGGTGGCCATGGCGAACGCCGGGCCCGCGACCAACGGCTCGCAGTTCTTCATCACCGTGTCCCCCACGACCTGGCTGACCCACAAGCACACCATCTTCGGCGAGGTCGTGGACCCGGCCAGCCAGAAGGTCGTGGACGCCATCGCGACGACCCCGACCAATCCGCGCACCGACCGTCCGGTGGAGGACGTCGTCATCGAGAGCGTGGTCGTCGAGCGCCGGTAGGGCGTCCCGGGAACTCAACCGCCCCGCCCGTCCGTCTGATGTGCGGGGCGATTCGGCGGTGAAGGGCTGAGAGATGACCGACCAGGCGGTCCGCTGCTACCGGCACCCGGACCGGGAGACCGGCATCCGGTGCTCCCGCTGCGAGCGGCCCATCTGCCCGGAGTGCATGGTCAACGCCTCGGTCGGCTTCCACTGCCCCGAGTGCGTGCGCGACGCGCGCCGGGAGGCCCAGGCCACCGGGCCTCGTACGGTCGCGGGCGGCAGCGTGGCAGGCGACCCGCGTCTGGTGACCAAGATCCTCATCGGGCTGAACCTCGCGGTCTTCCTGCTCGTGCAGGCGCTCGGCGACCGGGTGGTGAACGACCTGGCGCTCGTCGGGGCGGCCTGCGACCGTTCCGGATGCTTCGGCGTCGCCCTGGGCGCGGACCAGTGGTACCGGTTGCTCAGTTCGATGTTCCTGCACCAGGAGCTGTGGCACATCGGCTTCAACATGCTGTCGCTGTGGTGGATCGGCGCCCCCTTGGAAGGGCTGCTCGGCCGCACCCGCTATCTCGTCCTCTACCTGCTGTCGGGCCTGGGCGGGGGCGCGCTGGTACTGCTGCTGGCGGCTCCGAACGCCGCGACGCTCGGCGCCTCGGGCGCGATCTTCGGACTGTTCGGCGCGACGGCGGTCTTCATGCGGCGGCTGCGCTACGAGATGCGCCCGGTGCTGATCCTGCTCGCGCTGAACCTGGCCTTCACGTTCCTCTGGGCGGGCATCAGCTGGCAGGCCCACATCGGCGGGCTGGTCACCGGCGGTCTGGTGGCCGTCGGGATGGCCTACGCGCCGCGTGAGCGCCGCGCGCTCGTGCAGTGGGGGACGGCCGCGGCGGTGCTGGCCGTGGTGCTGGTCGTCACCTGGGTCGGCGTCGCAAGAATCACCGGTTAGGCCGTAACCCGCTCTGTTGATCTGACGTTATCCACAGAGCAGGACCGCCGTCCTGTGCATCCTGTGGGCAAGCCGTGCTCGGGCCCCCACAGACCGTGTCTGACCTGCAAGATCAATGAAAGACCGGTGGCCCGTACATCGGACCACCGGTCACACCGGCGTCAACCCGGTAGTGGTTATCCACAGATCATGCGACCTTTTCAACACTGTGGATGACGGTTGTGGATAACTGTGCGATCGACTACTTCCACTGCGTGGAGACGACGAAGCCACCCGCGATGAAGCCGAAGCCCACGGCGATGTTCCAGTTGCCCAGCTGCTCCACGGGCCAGCTGCCCTGCGTCACATAGAAGATGACGATCCACGCCAGGCCGACCAGGAAGAGCGCCAGCATCAGCGGCGCGACCCAGCCCCTGCCGGTGCTGAGCTTTATGGCGGCGGTCTTCGCCGGCGGCGGAGTGAAGTCTGCCTTCTTGCGGATCCGTGACTTCGGCACGAGGGACTCTCCTGTCGATGCGCTGCGTGACCGCGCGTGTGACGTGTGGTGTGATCTGGCGGGCGGCAGGGGAAACCAGCCGCCGGGCGTCCGTTAGCGTAGTGCTTCCAAGGGTTGGAAGGAGATAAGGCTACGGTGAGCACTCCGATCCACGCCTCCCCCACCCGCCGTTCTGCCCGGTCTGTGGTGCTTCGCCTGCTCAGCGCGGCTGTCTTCGCGCTCGCCGGGCTGCTGTTCTGGGTGAGTTTCGACACTGCCAAGGGTGTGGACATCCGCACCGACGAGCCTCTCCTGCGGCTGTCGGACCGGGTCCAGGAGAAGAGCCGGCAGAACGAGGACCTCGACAACGAGCTCTCCGGGGTGCGCAAGGACGTCGACTCCCTCGCCCACGCCGACAGCGGGGTCAGCGACGCCACCCGCGACATGCTCGACCGGCTGTCGGCGGAGGCCGGCACCAGCAAGCTGAGCGGCCCCGCCGTCTCGGTCACCCTCAACGACGCGCCGCCGGACGCCACGCCGCTCATCCCCGGCGTGCCCGACCCGCAGCCCAACGACCTCGTGATCCACCAGCAGGACCTGCAGGCCGTCGTCAACGCCCTGTGGGCGGGCGGCGCCTCGGGCATCAAGGTCATGGACCAGCGGCTGATCTCCACCAGCGCGGTGCGCTGCGTCGGCAACACCCTCATCCTGCAGGGGCGGGTCTACTCCCCGCCCTACAAGATCACGGCGGTGGGCGACCCCGGCAAGCTCCACAAGGCGATCGACCGGAGCCCCGCGATCCAGAACTACCTGCAGTACGTCAACGCCTACGGACTCGGATGGAAAGTCGAGGACGACAAGCGGGTGACTCTGCCCGGCTACTCCGGCACAGTGGATCTGCACTACGCCAAGCCTGTGGGGTGATCGCCGTGCGCCTGGTGGTGCGGACGCTGAGCGAGTTGTGCGTCACCGTGGGCGCGCTGATGGTGCTGTTCGTGGTCTACGTGCTCTTCTGGACCGGCTTACGGGCCGACAGCGCCATGGACCGCGAGATCCACCGGCTCCAGGACAGCTGGGCGACGCAACCGGTCGCCACCGTGCGGCCGTCCACCCCGCACAAGGTGCCGGATTCCGCGCGGCCCGCTCCCAAGGTGACGCCGTATCCGCAGGGCAAGGCGTTCGCCGTCATGTACGTCCCCCGGCTCGGGCGCGCCTGGCACAAGCCGGTGCTGCAGGGCACCGAGACCGACACCCTCAAGCGGGGCCTGGGCCACTACGCGGACACCGCCCGCCTCGGCGGGATCGGCAACTTCGCCGTCGCCGGCCACCGGCGCACCTATGGCGACCCGTTCAAGGACTTCCCGCGGCTGCGCAAGGGCGACGAGGTGGTCCTCACCGACGGCCGCACCTGGTACACGTACGAGATCGACCGCGCACCCTACCGCACGGTGCCCACCGACGTCGCGGTCGTCGATCCCGTGCCGGTGAAGTCCGGATACCGCGGTCCGGGGCGCTATCTGACCCTGACCACCTGCGATCCCGAGTGGGGCCACAGCCACCGCCTCGTCACCTGGGGGCACCTGGAATCCACACAGCCTGTGGAGGACGCCATGCCGGAGGGATCGGCGGGCTAATCTTGGCGTGGCACGGGGAGCAGGGAGCAGGAAGGCAGCGCATGTACGGCTTCATCTGGAGGCACCTGCCGGGCAACGCGTGGGTGAAGGCGGCGATCTCGCTCGTCCTCGTCCTCGCCGTCGTGTACGTCCTCTTCCAGTACGTCTTCCCTTGGGCGGAGCCACTGCTCCCCTTCAACGACGTGACCGTCGACCAGGGGATGGCGGCCGTAAAGTGAGCGCCCGCATCCTCGTCGTGGACAACTACGACAGCTTCGTCTTCAACCTCGTCCAGTACCTCTACCAGCTGGGTGCCGAGTGCGAGGTGCTCCGCAACGACCAGGTCGCCCTCGCCCACGCGCAGGACGGCTTCGACGGCGTCCTGCTGTCGCCGGGGCCCGGCACCCCCGAGGAAGCCGGGATCTGCGTCGACATGGTGCGGCACTGCGCCGCCACCGACGTCCCGGTCTTCGGTGTGTGCCTCGGCCTGCAGTCCATGGCGGTCGCCTACGGCGGGGTCGTGGACCGGGCCCCCGAGCTGCTGCACGGCAAGACCTCCCCGGTGTTCCACGAGGGGCGCGGCGTCTTCGCCGGGCTTCCCTCGCCCTTCACCGCCACCCGGTACCACTCCCTGGCGGTCGAACGTGAAACCCTGCCGGAGGAGTTGGACGTCACCTCCTGGACGGAGAACGGCATCGTGATGGGCCTGCGGCACCGCACCGCCCGGGTGGAGGGCGTCCAGTTCCACCCGGAGTCGGTGCTCACCGAATGGGGACACCGCATGCTCGCCAACTGGCTGGTCGAGTGCGGCGACCAGGACGCCGTCGAGCGTTCCGCGGGCCTCGCGCCTGTGGTCGGAACCAGGGCGTGATTGCGTGACCGCGCATCGGCACTTCGGTGACACCGCCGAATTCGCCGCCGTGGTGGAGCAGTTGGCCGATCCGCTCAACGACCCGCTGCCGAGCGCCTCGCGGCGTGCGGAGCGGTCCGGGGAGTCCCCGGACCAGGAGCAGGAGCCGCCTGCCCGGGAGCCGCGACGGACAGCGGAGGAGACCCCCGGGTTCGCGCCGGGACCGTACCCGCCCCCGCCCCCGGGCCCGCGGCACGCGCAGCCCTCCGAGTACGAGCCGGCGGCCCAGGCCCAGGCTCAAGCCCCGTCCCCCCAGGCTCCGTCCGCTCCGGTGTCCGTGCCGCCGTGGGAGGACCCGGCGCCGCAAGCGCCCGAAGGCCCCCGTGTCGTGCGCCGCAGGCCCACCGAGGAGGAACGGGCCACCGCCCGGCGCAGGGCGGCCGGCGCCCCGGGGGACACGATGGCGATGCCCGTCGTGGACGACCCCGGCATCGCCCCGCGCCGCTCCACGGGCCCGGGCCCGGACACCGGTGCCGGCGCCGGGGACGAGCCGGGGGAGAGACCCGAACCGCCGCGCCCGGAGCGCGAGGAGGACGGCATCCCCGCGGTGGGCGGGCGCGCCGCCCGCCGCAAGGCCGCCCAGGAGGCCGCACGCCGCGGCGGCAGGGGACGCAGGCGCTCTGGAGCCAACCTGGTCTCCCAGGACGCCACAGGGGCGCTCACGGCCCCGGACGCGTCCACCCCGGCGATGGCCTCGGCCCCCCGCTCCCGCCTGGAGGCGCGGCGCGCGGCCCGCGCGGCCAAGGACAGCCCAGGAGTGATCGCCAGCCGCGTCGTCGGCGAGGTCTTCATCACCTTCGGCGTGCTGATGCTGCTGTTCGTCACCTACCAGCTGTGGTGGACCAACGTCCTCGCCCACCAGCAGGCCGGCGGGGCCGCCAACAACCTCCAGAAGCAGTGGGAGGGCGAGAAGGCGACCCCCCGCGACCCCGGCGCGTTCTCACCCGGCCAGGGCTTCGCGATCATGTACATCCCCAAGCTGGACGTGAAGGCCCCCATCGCCGAGGGCACCGACAAGCACAAGGTGCTCGACAAGGGGATGATCGGCCACTACGACGGCCAGTTGGAGACGGCGATGCCCTGGGACAAGCAGGGCAACTTCGCGCTCGCCGCCCACCGCAACACCCACGGCGAACCGTTCCGCTACATCAACAAGCTGGTGGACGGCGACAAGGTCGTCGTCGAGACGGAGTCGACGTACTACACGTACGAGGTCACGAGCATGCTGGCCTCGACCCCGCCGTCCAACACCTCCGTGATCAAGCCGGTCCCCAACGGATCGGGCTTCACCAGGCCGGGCCGCTACATCACCCTGACCACCTGCACACCGGAGTTCACGAGCAAGTACCGGTTGATCGTCTGGGGCAAGATGGTCGAGGAACGGCCGCGTGACAAGGGCAAGCCGGACGCGTTGGTCGAGTAGGCCGGGTACGTACGCACAGATCGGGGCAGCGGTGACGACCACCCAGCAGGACCACCACCGGGAGACCCCGCCGTACCCGCGGCGCACCCGCGACGGCGTCGCCGCAGTCGTCAGCCTGATCGGTGAACTCCTGATCACCGCGGGCCTGGTGCTCGGCCTCTTCGTCGCCTACTCCCTGTGGTGGACGAACGTCCTGGCCGACCGCCAGGCCAGGCACGACGGCGACGCCGTCCGCCGCCAGTGGGCCGTCGAGCAGCCGGGCAAGCTCGACACCAAGAACGGCATCGGCTTCCTCCACGTCCCCGCCATGGGCAAGGACTTCGAGGTCCTGGTCCGCAAGGGCACCGGCACCGACGTCCTCAACGAGGGCGTCGCGGGCTACTACACCGACCCGGTGAAGTCGGCCATGCCCTGGGACAAGCAGGGCAACTTCACACTCGCGGCCCACCGCGACGGCCACGGCGCCAAGTTCCACAACATCGACAAGATCGAGAAGGGCGACCCGGTCGTCTTCGAGGACCGCGACACCTGGTTCGTCTACAAGGTCTTCGCCGTCCTCCCCCAGACCTCGAAGTACAACGTCAAGGTCATCGACCAGATCCCCCGTGAGAGCGGCAGGACGAAGGCCGGTCGCTACATCACGCTCACGACCTGCACCCCCGTCTACACCTCCCGCTACCGCTACATCGTCTGGGCCGAACTCGTCCGCACCCAGAAGGTCGACGCGAAGCGGACGCCCCCGGCGGAGCTGGGCGGCTGAAGGGCCCGGCACAGCAAAGGGAAGGGGCCCCGGACTCGATGTCGGGGCCCCTTCCCTTTGCTGCCTTTGCTCTCGCCATGCGGCGTCGGCGGTCAGCCGCCTCCGCCTCCGCCGATGAAGCCTCCGCCGCCGTTGTTCCCGCCGCCGTTCGGGTCCTGAACGATCACCGTCAGGGTGTCGCCGGGCTTCATCTGGGTGCCTGCTTGCGGGTTCTGGTTCTGGACGACGGCGTTGTCGTTCCCCGTCTGCTCACCGGGGATGACGACCAGGTTCAGTCCCAGCTCGGCGGCCATGCCCCTCACCTGGCCGACGGTCTGATTGCGGAGGTCCTCGATCGCGTTGGTGGACGGGGGCTTCGCGATCACCAGGGTGACGGTGTCGCCCGCCTTGACCGTGCTCCCGGCGCCCGGCTCCGTCCTGATGACGGTGCCTTGGGCGTGGTCGGGAGACTCCTCATCCTTGGTGGTCACCTGGAGACCGTCCGCCTTGAGGATCTGCGTGGCCTCGTCCTTGGACTTGTTGCTCACGTCCTTGATCGTGACCTCTTGGGGGGCCACCGCCACGGTCAGCGTGATCGTCGCGCCCTTGGCGCGCTGCTCGCCGCCGTCCGGGTCCTGCTTGAGGACGGTCCCCTCCTCCTTGTCGGAGGTCTGGGACTGCTTGTCGACCTCGAAGCCCGCCTGCTTGAGCTCCTGCTCGGCGTCCTCGAACTTGTCCCCGGTGACGTCAGGGACGTCGATCTTCGCGGCGCCCTTGGAGAGGTTCAGGGTGACCGTCTGATCCTTGGGGATCTCCGTGTTGGGCGCGTCCGACTGCTTGCAGACCTTGCCCTTGGGCTGGTCGTCGCAGAAGACGGTCTCGCCGAAGGCGATCGTGAGGTTCGCGTTCTTCGCCTTGGTCTCGGCCTCGGCCTTGGTCACGCCGACGAACGCCGGAACGGAGACCGTGTCGCCCCCGCTGCCGTTCCCGGAGAAGAGCGCCTTGCCCATGAAGATCGCGCCGATGAGGACCAGGACGGCCGCGACGACGAGCAGGATGGTCGAGGTGTTGCTCTTCTTGGGCTTGCGCCGGCCACCGCCGCCGGGCTGCTGCTGGTCGTAGCCGAAGCCGCCGTCGTCGTCGCGCATGGGCGGCAGCATCGAGGTGCCGGCGTCGTGCTGAGGGGGCATGGCCGTGGTGGCGGCGTCGTGCCCGTAGCCGCCGTAACCGCCGCCGTAGCCCACGGCGCCGAGGGCGACCGTGGCGCCGACGGGCTGGCCGTCGAGGCAGGCCTCGATGTCGGCGCGCATCTCGTCGGCGGACTGGTAGCGGTAGTCCGGGTCCTTGGTGAGCGCCTTGAGGACGATGGCGTCCATCTCGGGGCTGACCTCGGGGTCGTACACGCTCGGCGGCTGCGGCTCCTCCCGGACGTGCTGGTACGCCACCGCGACCGGGGAGTCGCCCACGAAGGGCGGCCGCACGGTCAGCAGCTCGTACAGCAGGCAGCCGGCGGAGTACAGGTCGGAACGGGCGTCGACGGTCTCGCCCTTGGCCTGCTCCGGTGAGAGGTACTGCGCGGTGCCGATGACGGCCGCGGTCTGCGTCATCGTCATGCCGGAGTCGCCCATGGCGCGGGCGATGCCGAAGTCCATGACCTTGACCTGGCCCTGCCGCGTCAGCATGACGTTCGCGGGCTTGATGTCGCGGTGCACGATGCCGGAGCGGTGGCTGTACTCCAGCGCCTGCAGGATGCCGACCGTCATCTCGAGCGAGCGCTCGGGCAGCAGCTTGCGGCCGGAGTGCAGCAGCTCGCGCAGGGTGGACCCGTCCACGTACTCCATGACGATGTACGGGATGGAGACCCCGTCGACGTAGTCCTCGCCGGTGTCGTACACCGCGACGATCGACGGGTGGTTCAGCGAGGCGGCCGATTGGGCCTCACGGCGGAACCGGGCTTGGAAGGACGGGTCGCGGGCGAGATCCACCCGGAGCGTCTTCACGGCGACGGTGCGGCCGAGCCGGGTGTCATGGGCGATGTACACCTCGGCCATGCCACCGCGGCCGAGCACCGAGCCCAGCTCGTACCGGCCGCCGAGGCGACGCGGCTCTTCCATAGCGCTTGCCCTTCCTAAACCGTCCGTGTGGCTGCTCGGGCATACCGTACCCGCCGCCGCGTACCGATCCCGGCCCTGGCCGGTAGCCGATATACGACCGGTATCGCGACGTGCGTTTTAGCGCACATACAGAGATACGGCGTGACCGGCATCACTTGTTCAGCACGGCCTCCATGACGCTCTTGGCGATCGGGGCCGCGAAACCTCCACCGGAGATGTCGCCGCGGTTCGCGCTCGCGTCCTCGACGACGACGGCGACCGCCACCGGCGAACCGGAGTCCGTCTTGGCGTATGAGATGAACCACGCGTAGGGACTCTCGCTGTTGTCGACGCCGTGCTGGGCGGTACCGGTCTTGCCACCCACGGTGACGCCGGGGATCTGTGCGTTCTTGCCCGTGCCGTCGCTGACGACGGTCTCCATCATCTGCTGGAGCTTCTGGGCGTTCTCCGCGCTCAGCGGCTGGGAGAACTCCTTGGGCTTGGTCTGCTCGATCACGGCGTTGTTCGGAGCCTGCAGCTTGCTCACCATGTAGGGCTGCATCAGCGTGCCGTCGTTCGCGATCGCGGAGGCCACCATCGCCATCTGCAGAGGCGTGGCGGCGGTCTCGAACTGGCCGATGGACGACAGCGCGGTCTGCGGCTTGTCCATGGTCTTGGAGATGTTGCTCGCCGCGGTGCGGACCGGGATGAAGATCTCCTGGTTGAAGCCGAACTTCTGGGCCTCGTCGACCATCTTGTCGCGGCCGAGGTCGGCGCCGATCTTGCCGAAGACCGAGTTGCACGAGACCTGCAGGGCCACCCGGAGCGTGGCGTTCTTGCAGGGGATGGGCCCCTCGTTCTTCAGCTCCTGGTGGTTGGTGTCCGGGAGGATGTAGGGGACCGGCGAGTCCGTCGGGTCGTCGATGTTGCTGTACAGCCCGTTCTCCAACGCCGCGGCCGCCGTGACCACCTTGAAGGTCGAGCCCGGCGGGTACGTCTGGCGCAGCGCCCGGTTCAGCATCGGCTCGTCCGGGTTGTTCGCCTTCAGCAGCGAGCTCCAGGCCTTGGCGTCCTTCTTCGAGTTGCCGGCGAAGGAGGACGGGTCGTACGACGGCGTGCTGGCCAGCGCCAGGATGGCGCCGGTCCTCGGGTCGATCGCGGCGACCGCGCCCTTCTTCTTGCCCAGGCCCTCGAAAGCGGCCTTCTGCGCCTTGGCATTCAGCGTCGTGACGACGTCGCCGCCCTGCTTCTGCTTGCCGGACAGGATGTCGACGGTGCGCTTGAAGAAGAGCCGGTCGTCGTCGCCGGTGAGGATCGAGTCGTAGATCGACTCCAGCTGGGTGGAACCGAAGGCCTGGGACGCGTAGCCGGTGACCGGCGCCCACAGCGGGCCGTCCTTGAAGGTCGCCTTGTACTGGAAGTCGCTGCCGTTGGTCTCGGCGTGACCGGTCACGGCCTTGCCGTCGACGAGTATGTCGCCGCGCGGGGTGGCGTACTGGTTGATCGCCACCCGGCGGTTGTTGGTGTCGGTCCTGAGTTCGTCGGCCTTCACGAACTGGACGTAGTTCACTCTGATCAGGAGGGCGAGTACGAGCAGTCCGCAGAAGATGGCCACTCGTCGCAGGGGCTTGTTCACTGGACGCGCACCACCTGGGTCGGCTCGGCATCGGGGGACGAGGCGGGGGTCGGCGCCGGGCGGCGCGCGGTGTCGCTGATTCTCAGCAGGATGGCCACCAGCGCCCAGTTGGCGATCACGGAGGAACCACCCTGGGCCAGGAACGGCATGGTCATACCGGTCAGCGGGATGAGACCGGTGACACCGCCGGCCACCACGAACACCTGGAGCGCGAAGGCGCCGGACAGGCCGATCGCCAGCAGCTTGCCGAAGGGGTCGCGGGCGGCGAGGGCGGTGCGGGCGCCGCGCTCCACCAGGAGTGCGTAGAGCAGCAGTATCGCCATCAGGCCCGCCAGGCCCAGTTCCTCGCCGACGGTGGCGAAGATGTAGTCGCTCTTGGCCGCGAAGCCGATGAGCCGTGAGTACCCCTGGCCGAGACCGGAACCGAACAGGCCGCCGGAGCCGAAGGCCCACATGGCCTGGGCGGGCTGGCTGGCACCCTGGCCGGCCTCGAGGGTGCGGAACGGGTTGAGCCAGTCCTGCACACGGCTGTGGACGTGCGGTTCGAAGCTGGCGACCACCACGGCGCCGCCCACGGACAGCAGCAGACCGAACACGATCCAGCTGGTGCGCTCGGTGGCGACGTACAGCATGATCACGAAGAGGCCGAAGAAGAGCAGCGAGGTGCCCAGGTCGGTCTCGAAGACCAGGATCAGGATGCTGAGCGCCCAGATCACCAGGATCGGGCCGAGGTCCCGACCGCGCGGCAGGTACATGCCCATGAAGCGGCGGCTGGCGAGCGCGAGCGCGTCCCGCTTGACCATCAGGTAGCCGGCGAAGAACACCGCGATGATGATCTTCACGAACTCACCCGGCTGGATCGACATGCCGCCGACGGTGATCCAGATCCGGGCGCCGTAGACGGGCTTGAAGAAGACCGGGAGGATCAGCAGGACGAGCGCGACCACCATCGAGATGTAGGTGTAGCGCTGCAGGATGCGGTGGTCCTTGAGGAAGATCAGCACGCCCAGGAAGAACGCGACCCCCAGCGTCGACCACATCAGCTGCGTGGGCGCCGAGGAACCGCCGGGCAGCGACGGCTCCTGGTCCAGGCGCCAGATGAAGACCAGGCCCAGACCGTTGAGCAGCGTGGCGATCGGCAGCATCAGGGGGTCGGCGTACGGGGCGAACTTGCGCACCACAAGGTGCGCGACAACGGCGATCGCACCCAGACCGAGCCCGTAGGCGAGCATGCCCGCGGGCAGCGAGCCGTTCTTCGCCAGGCCCACGTTCGCGTACGCGAAGACCGGGATCAGCACCGCGAAGGCGAGAAGCGCCAGCTCTGTGTTGCGACGGCTCGGCGCGCCGACGGATGTGATGGTCGTGGTGTTCGTGACAACGCTCATGCTGGACTGACGGCCCTCCTGCAGACTGCTAGCTGCCCGTGGGGCACTGCTCGGCCAGCGCCTGGTCCTCGGCGGTGAGGGTGGGGCTGGTCGACGGACTGGTGGTCGCGCCCGGGGACGGGCTGCTGGGGGGCGGGGTCGCGGTGGTGCGGCCGGGGGTCGGGGAGCCCGAGGGGTTGCCCGTGGCCTTTCCGGAGGCGGTGCCCGCGCCCTTCTGCTGGTTCTTCCTGGCGGCGTCGGCCGCGTTGACGCGGGCCTTGTCCAGGGACTCCTTGGTCTGGCAGACCTTGGCCTGGTGCTCCAGCTCGTCGGCGGTCTTGCGGGCGTCGGCCAGGTCGCCGGCGGCGATGGTGGCCGTCACGTACTTCCGCTGGTTCTGCGGTAGGTACTTGAGTTCGATGCCAGGGCGGTCCTCGTGGACCTTCGACAGGTTGACCCAGGCCAGCTTCTGCTCGATGCCCTGGTAGATCGCCGCGTGATCGTCCTTGACCCCGACGTAGTACTGCGTCTGGGTCCAACGGTACGCGCCGTACAGGCCACCGCCGACGACGCCGAGGGCGACCAGCAGCACGAGGGACCGCTTGAGCCACCGGCGCGACTTCACCGGCTTGTCGAGTTCCTCGCCCTCGAAGGCGCCGAAGCTGCCCATGGGCGCCCCGGCCGCGGGGTCGGCGCTGCCGGGCGGGCCGAAGGAGCCCTCCGGGGCCGGCGGGCGGCCGAGCTCTGAGGCGCGGCCGGCCGGGGTCTGCAGGTGGCGCGGGTCGGTCACCGGGATGTGGTGCCGGCTGTCGGCGACGGCGCCCACGACGACCGGGGTGTCGTGCAGTTGCACGGCCAGGGTGTCGCCGTCGTCGATGTCCAGGACGTCGGCGACGATGCAGGTGATGTTGTCGGGGCCGCCGCCGCGCAGGGCGAGCTGGATCAGCTCCTGCACGGTCTCGGCGGGCGCCTGGTAGCCGGCGAGGGTGTCCTCCAGCGTCTGGTGGCTGACGACGCCGGACAGGCCGTCCGAGCAGATCAGGTACCGGTCGCCGGCCCGGACCTCGCGGATGGACAGGTCGGGCTCGACCTGGCCGCGGCCGTCGAGCGCGCGCATCAGCAGCGAGCGCTGCGGGTGCGTGCCGGCCTCCTCCTCGGTGATCCGGCCCTCGTCGACCAGCCGCTGCACCCAGGTGTGGTCCTGGGTGATCTGGGTGAGCACGCCGTCGCGCAGCAGATACGCGCGCGAGTCGCCGACGTGCACCAGGCCGAGCCGCTGGCCGGTCCAGAGCAGGGCGGTGAGCGTGGTGCCCATGCCCTCCAGCTGGGGGTCCTCCTCGACCATGACGCGCAGCTGGTCGTTGGCCCGCTGCACGGCGGTGGCGAGCGAGGTGAGGATGTCCGAGCCGGGGACGTCGTCGTCGAGTGTGACGAGGGTGGAGATCACCTCGGACGAGGCGACTTCACCGGCGGCCTGGCCGCCCATGCCGTCGGCAATGGCGAGCAGCCGCGGGCCGGCGTAGCCGGAGTCCTCGTTGCCCTCCCGGATCATTCCCTTGTGCGAGCCGGCGGCGAAGCGCAGCGACAGAGTCATGCGCACCTCGCCCGTCGGCTCCGGGTACATCCGCACGCTGCCCACCCTCTCGCTCGCGCTCGCTGGCTGTGCTCGCCCATTGTGCGACTACTTCCGCAGCTCGATGACGGTCTTGCCGATGCGGATCGGGGCACCGAGCGGAATCGGGGTCGGCGTGGTCAGCCGGTTCCGTTCCAGGTAGGTCCCGTTGGTGGATCCCAGGTCCTCGACGATCCAGTTGCCGTCCCGGTCCGGGTAGATCCTGGCATGCCGGCTGGACGCGTAGTCGTCGTCGAGCACGATCGTGGAGTCGTGGGCCCGGCCGAGCGTGATGGTCTGGCCCTGGAGCGCGACGGTGGTTCCCGCCAGCGAGCCCTCGGCGACCACGAGCTTGGTCGGTGCCCCGCGACGGGCCCGGTTGTTCTGCGGCTGCTGCCGCTGGGCCGCCGCCTGTGGCTGCTGTTGCCGCTGCTGCGGCGGTCGCGTCTGGTCGCCGCGGCGCCCGGCCGCGCGCTGCGTCACCCGGGTTCCGAACAGGTCGCTCCGGATGACCTGCACGGCCACGATGACGAACAGCCACAGCACGGCGAGGAAACCCAACCGCATGACCGTCAGGGTCAGCTCTGACATTGCCCCCGCTTCACCCTTCGGCTTGCCGGTACACGATGGTGGTACTGCCCACGACGATCCGTGAACCGTCGCGGAGCGTAGCGCGCTGGGTGTGCTGCCCGTCCACCACGATGCCGTTCGTGGACCCGAGGTCCACGACCGTCGAGGGCGTGCCGACCCTGATCTCGCAGTGCCGGCGGGACACACCCGGGTCGTCGACCCGCACGTCGGCCTCGGTGCTGCGCCCGAGGACGAGCGTGGGCCGGGAGATCTGGTGGCGGCTGCCGTTGATCTCGATCCAGCGGCGTACGTTCACACCGGCGCCGTGACCGGGGGCCGTACCGGTGCCCGGGAGCCGGGTCACGGGGGCGGCCGCGCCGGGCGGCGGTGCGGCGGGCATCGGGGGCGCCCCCGCGGGGCGCTGCGGGGCCTGCGGGGGGTAGCCGTAGCCACCGCGGCCCTGGGGCGCGTTCCGGTCCGGTGCGGGGGACTGCTGGAACTGCTGCTGGGACTCGCTGGAGGCCAGCGTGCGACTGCGGACCCGGTACAGACCGGTGTCGAGGTCGTCGGCCTTCTCCAGATGGACCTTGATCTGGCCCATGAACGTGTAGCGCTGCTGCTTGGCGTAGTCGCGCACCATGCCGGCCAGCTCGTCGCCGAGCTGGATGGCGTACGGGCTCAGCCGCTCGTAGTCCGAGGTGCTGAGCTCGACGATGAAGTCGTTGGGGACCACCGTGCGGTCCCGGTTCCAGATGGTGGCGTTGTTGTCGCACTCGCGCTGCAGCGCGCCCGCGATCTCCACGGGCTGGACCTCGGACTTGAACACCTTGGCGAAGGTGCCGTTCACGAAGCCCTCGAGACGCTGCTCGAACTTCTTGAGTACTCCCACGATGCACCTCCTTCCTCAAGGCCCTGCGGTTGTCGCGGGCTCACGCCGCGATCCTTCCCCTTCGATCCTTCCGGTACTGCTTACTGATCGTATCCACGCACCGGGAAAACCGGTGGTTCCCCGATCGGCCCCGCGGGACCGGTGTCAACGCTCACAGGGGCCGCTGCCGCTTCCCCACAGGGATGGTAGAGGCGCCTCAAGCCAGTGTCCCGCAACAGCGGACGGTTCCCGCCCCGTGGGGGTGCCCGGAAACGGATGTGAAGCCACCCTGAACAGCGTGCTAGTGTTCTGGGTGTCGGAAGGCGCTGACGCACCGAACGGGAAGCCCCGCAGAGTGTGACAGAATCTCACGGCAGCACCCATGCGCGGGTGGCGGAATAGGCAGACGCGCTGGATTCAGGTTCCAGTGCCCGAAAGGGCGTGGGGGTTCAACTCCCCCCTCGCGCACAGTGAGGTACCGACGAAACGGGCCTCCGGTAGTGACGAAAGTCGCTACCGGGGCCCGTTTCTCGCGTTGATCAAGGGATCGGCCGGTCGGCCCGCCCGATCGTTGCGTCCCTCACACGTCGAGAGCCCCCTCGTCGGCCGTCAGTGGCCGACGAGGGGGCTCTGTTGCGTGGCTGCGTCCTGTATGTGATGCGTGTCACTCAGATAGCGGACGCCAAGTGGCCGATCGGAGTCCAGGTGCCCAGGGGCTTGGTCTTGCGTCTGCGGTTGGTGCGCCTGACGGGTCGTTCTCCGTTGAGGGCCAGGCTGTCCAGCCATCGTGTGATCTGTTGGCGTGGGCGATCTGGGACACAAGAAGGATGGTCTGGGCGGCGAGGCCGCGGATGGGGCGGGATCGTGAGGATTCGTTGGCCTCGGCGAGCGGGCTCTTGGCGAAGCCGTTGAAGCCTTCGACGCTGTTGCGCAGGCGGAAGTAGATCTTCTGCCACTGTTCATCGCCGTAGTCCAGGGCCTGCCAGTGCTTGGCCCCTTCTTCTGGGGTGAGTGTGATGGCGCGCTGGCGGCAGACCTTGACGGGGCCGGTGGGGCTGGGCTCGGGGTCGACGAGCGGGAGCTGGATGCCGCGGCCGAGTGAGCGGGGCTTGAGGGGGCACTGGACCTTGCCGGCCTCGGCAGGGCACATCATGCGCTGGTGGCCTTCGGCGTCTTCCCGTTCTTTGGCCATGAGGCGGTAGGGCTTGCGGGCGGCGATGCGCGTGGTCCAGGTCTCGCGGTCGATACGCCCGGCGTGCAGGTCGCCGGTGGCGTCGACGAGGGCCTGAGGCATGGAGGGGCAGTACCAGGTGCCTTCGACAAGGATCGCGCCTTGTGTTCCGCCCTGGTTGCCGAGTTGGTCGACGCGGTAGTCGTAGACCGGCTTGCAGCCCAGGGCTCTCACAGGCAGCTGCCAGGCGGCGGGTTCGGAGTTGTTGTACGCGCGGTAGCCGGGCGTGCAGCCCCGGTCCTGGAGACGGGAGATCGTTTTCAAACCGTTGTATGCGGGCCGCCGTCCGGTTCCGTGGTGGTGAGACCTGCGCGCATGCTGCGCCACCGTCAGGGCTCAGGCTTTGACCAAAGCCCTGACGGTGGGTGGTCTCGCCGACGGCTCACCCGTTGGTCACCACGTCGCCTTGATGGTCTGGGTGTTCGGCGGCCTCCACACGGGGCCGCCGGCACCGTACCTCTACCCCAACTGTGCCACCGCCGCCGCGGTCAGCCTCGAACGTCGTCGACGAGGTCGAACCGGACCCGGAGTGCTCCGGCCTACGCGACCCGGCGCTGCGCCAGAGTGCGCACGCGAGCGGCGTCGATGGCACGTACGCCCCCGCGGACCGGGTCGAGCGGGATCAGGTGCCGATGGAGCTCGCGGACACGGACGTCGAGGTCGGGATGGATCCGTGTGCGGATGCACCGTCAGACGCATGGCGAGCAACGTGGCGGGCCACCCGGCGCGTTCCAGATCGGCCGACAGCGTCAGCGGTCGCACCTCTCCCACCTGTGCGACAGCGTTCCCGTCCGTCGCGCCACTCGTCCTTGACCACCGCGCTGAGCACTTCTTCCAAGCGGCTCGGACGAACGCGGTCTGCCCGTGCTCACCGGTGAAACCTCCGTCGGCGGTATCACCACCGAGATCGAGTCGTTCAGCCGCTGGAGGTTCTGTCTCGTCGGGGCAGGACTCCGTTGAGGATGAGGTCGACGGTTCCGATCATCTCCGCGGTGAGGTCGAAGGGCGCCGGCTCTTCGGCGGCCCAGGCGGTGAGGATGACGTAGTACGACGAGGACAGGAGCAGGCCCACCCGGTCCGCGTTGACGGCCGGGTCGATCTCACCTTTCTGCTGTGCCCCGCTGATGATGCCGGCGAACTCGACGGCGAGTGGCGAGCGCTGCCAGATGTTCGTCGAGTGCACCGACCCGAGGATCACGGCCACGCTCTCCGGCCGGGACGCGTCGCTGAGCCGGCCCATCTCGGTGAAGTACCGCACCAGGATCTCCCGGGCGGACGAGTCCGGGCCTGCGGCGTAGGCGGCTTCGATGGCCTTCTCGCGGCGGCGGACGGCCCATTCCTGCAAGAAGGCGACCTTGCGGGGGAAGTGGTTGAAGACCGTGGTCCGGGCGACGTCTGCCCGCTCGGCGATGTCCTCCATCGTCGTTCCCTCATACGTCTTCTCGACGAACAGTGCCAGGGCGACGTCGTACAACTCGGCGCGGCGCCGCTCCCGCTGACGTGCGCGGCGATCCTGCGGCGGCGACTCGGGGGTTGCTGAAGTTCCGTTCTTCATGATCGATATCTGCTCTCTTCCGACTTGACAAGTGTACTCCAGTCCGTAACTGTACCTGAGTACAGAGTTGAACCCGGAAGCAATTTTGGGCCGGGGAACAATCTTGCATCCGGATTCATCGCAACGCGCCAGGAGACGACCATGATCATGCCCCTCAGCCAGCAGACCCACTACCTGACCGTCGACGGCGGTCGCATCGCATACGAGGTGGCCGGTGACGGTCCGCTGGTGGTGCTCGCCCACGGCATGGGGCAGAGCCGCGCGGCCTACCGGTTCGTCACGCCGCAGCTGGTCGCGGCCGGATACCGGGTCGCCGCGGCCGACCTGCGCGGCTGCGGCGAGTCGGCCGCGGCGTGGCCGTCGTACTCCCGCACCGACATCGCCGGCGACCTGCTCGCCCTGATCCGTCACCTCGGCGGCCCGGCCGTGCTCATCGGTCACTCCATCGCCGGGGGCGCCGCCACCATCGCTGCCGCTCGGGAGCCCGGCCTGATCACCGGAGTCGTCGAGATCGCGCCGTTCACCCGTGCCCAGGCGATGAAGCTCGGCGACCTCGGCAACAGGTCGTACCGCCGGGGCGCCTACCGGATGGCCGGCGCGATGCTGGGCAGCGTGACGCAGTGGCTCGGCTACCTCGACCACGCCTACCCGGGCCGCAAGCCCGCCGACTGGACCGAGCGGCAGGCCCGCATAGCGGCCGAACTGCGAGAGCCCGGCCGGATGAAGGCACTCCAGTCGATGCTCAAGACCTCACCGGCCGACGCTGGGGCGAAGCTCGCCGATGTGCGCTGCCCGGTGCTGATCGTCGAAGGCTCCCTCGACCCCGACTGGACCGACCCGCGGGCCGAGGGCGAGGCCATCGTCGCGGCGCTGCCCGCCGGCATCGGCCGGCTCGCGATGGTCGACGGCGCCGGTCACTACCCGCACGACCAGTTTCCCGAGCAGACGGTGGCTCTGATCGCCTCGTTCCTGCAGGAGAACACCCGTGCCTGAGCTCACTGACGTCCCGGCCGCAACCACCGTGGACAACCCGCACAGGCCGAACGCCGACGACCGGGACTTCCACGGCGTGGTCACCGGCCGGCCCGCGGTCTGGCTGCGCGTCGAAGGTCTTGCCGGGGCCATCGCCGCACTGGTGCTCTTCGCTACGACCGACGAACCATGGTGGCTGGTTCCCGCGCTGTTCCTCGTCCCGGACCTGTCCTGGTTCGCCTACCTCGCCGGCCCGAAAGTCGGCGCCTGGATCTACAACCTCATGCACACCGCACCGCTGCCTCTCGCCCTGATCGTCGCGGGCACCACATGGGAACACAACTCACTGATCGTGACCGGCGCCATCGGCCTGTTCCATCTCGGCTTCGACCGCGTCCTCAAGTACGGGGTCAAGTACGACCACAGTTTCATCGTCACCCACCTCGGCATCCACGGCCCCGACAAGCACCGGTAGACCAGGGCCGACCGCGCACCGGCGGCTGACTGATGTCAACGGAGATCCAGAAACCGACTCCCCCGTAGAACCGCAGGGGGTCAGTTCTGGATCTCCACTCGCGCAGCTCCTCCAGCTCCTCCAGCTCCGCCAGTAGCGCCGGCATCCCTCCCTGATCGAACCGCTCCCGGACCACCAAGGCAACGTGCTCGAGCGCCTCACAGCAGCCGAATTCATCGGGCTCGGGCACCTCTAACCGCACGTACTGCAGAGCTTCCGTGTACCTCTCGCCCGTACCGGCCTGGCGACGACGGGCCATCTCGCATCGGTGGACTGCTTCTTAGGGGCTTCCGCTGCGGGACAGAGTGCAGGGCGTAGCGATCATGGAGTCCACACGCTTTGTGATCGCAACGTCCGCGTCCGGGAGGTGGTTGCGCTGGACACGCATGGCCGCCAGCCGCGCGTGGCGGTCCTTCGCTGCCGTGCGGCTGCCCGTCACTGCTCACCTCGCAGCAGAGCAGCCCGAGTTGCCGCCCCCGCCGCAGCAGGGCTGGCGGAGCCGAGGACGGGAAGATCACGTGACGGTCACCGCGCACCGCGCTGACCGACTCGCCGCTGATCCAGCTCAATGGACGGACACTTTTCATTCATCACCGAGACGCTGAAAAGACACGTTCTATTTACTGTGTTGTTCCGACAGGGTGTGAATGGCGCAGCCACCTGTCGCCCCGCTATCGAAAGCAAAAAAATCCCTTGGCCGTACAACCCCATGCGGCTCTCGTTGATCACATACCCCGTACGACTGTCCGCGGGGCGGTCATGTGTCCAAAAGGGGACTCAGTGAGCAGTGTCGGTAGATCCCGTCTGGCAGCGGGGACCGCGGTGGTGGTCGCGCTGACGGGCGGTCTCGTCGCGGTGGCCACCTCGCAGGCGGGGGCGGCGACGTCGTGTGCGACGAACGCCTACACCCGGCAATTCTTCGCGAACACCGGATTCTCGGGTGCGGTGAAACGTACGGACTGCGACACCGCGATCAACGAGAACTGGGGCGGCAACTCGCCCGGGGTCTCCGGTGTCGGCAAGGACAACTTCGGTGTCCGGTGGAGCGTGAAGCGCGACTTCGGCTCGGGCGGTCCCTTCGCGTTCTCCGCGTCCGGTCAGGACGGCATCCGCGTCTACCTCGACGGTGCACGCAAGGTCGACCTGTGGAAGAACGGCACCTCCACCGTCTCGAAGACGGTGAACCTGACGATCCCCAAGGGCACGCACACCTTGCGGGTCGACTACGTCAACTGGACCGGGAACGCCGCCGTCAAGTTCGCCTACACCCCGCGCAACGGGGCAACCGTGGACCGGGTCGCGCCGCTCACGCCGACCGGGCCGTCGATCGCCCGGAATGCCGACACGAAGCGGAACGTGCTGCGCTGGTCGGCGAACAAGGAGATGGACGTGGCCGGTTACCGCGTCTACCGCCGCACGCCCGACCAGGCCTCCTTCGGCAACCCCATTGCCACGGTCACCAGTACGGGCTTCACCGACACCACCGCCGGCACGACCACCCACCTGTACGAGGTCCGTGCGGTCGACAGGTCGGGCAACGTCTCGGCGGGAACGGCCGACGTCTCGGTCGCCGGCAACCCGGCGTACCTGCGTCAGTACTTCGCCAACACCAGCCTCACCGGTACCCCGAAGTACACCGACACCGATACCGCGATCAGCGAGAACTGGGGCGGGAACGCGCCCGCCGTGTCCGGCGTCGGCAAGGACAACTTCGGCGTGCGCTGGCAGATCACCCGCGACTTCGGCTCCGGGGGTCCCTTCGCGTTCTCCGCGTCCGGCCAGGACGGCATCCGCGTCTACCTCGACGGTGTGCGGAAGATCGACCTGTGGAAGAACGGGACCTCCACCGTCTCCAAGACGGTCAACCTGACGATGCCCAAGGGCACGCACACCCTGCGCGTCGACTACGTCAACTGGACCGGGAGCGCCGCCGTCAAGTTCGCCTACGCGCCCCTGACATCGGCGTCTGTGGACCACGTCGCCCCCCTCGCACCCACCGGGGCCAAGGTCGTCTACAACGAGAGTGCCGACTCCGCCACCCTCACCTGGGCGCCCAGCAAGGAGATGGACCGGGCCTACTACTGGGTCTACCGGCAGACCGCTTGGGGTGACTGGGGCGCTCCCAGGGTCGTGACGGACAAGACGACCTGGACCAGCACCGGACTGCTTCGAGACGGCGAGCCGGTCAACTTCATGGTCCGCGTCACCGACCGTGCCGGGAACGTGTCGGAGGGCACACCCGTCCTGACGGTCACCCCGGTCGACACCGTCGCCCCGGCGGCGCCGGTCCTCTCCGTGACCCACGAATCGGGCACCGCCAGTTCCCTCCGGATCAACTGGGCTCTTGGCGGGAGCGACGACGAGGTGCGCGGCGGCGGCACCCTCAAGCTCTACCGCTCCACCGGCGACACCCTCGGCGACGACCCCGAACTCGTCACCACGGTGTCGGCGGCCTCGCCGTCGGTCTCATGGCACGTGGACGATCTGCCCGCGTTCGACGGAACCAGCTACACCTACGGCGCCGTCGTCTCCGATGCCGCGGGCAACGTGTCCCCGATGTCGCTTCCGGTCACGGTGACCCCCGACCGCGTTCCCCCGCCCGCGCTCACCGGCCTGACCGCCACGCCTCGTGCCGACGGCGTCGTACTGAGCTGGGACACCCCGGCCGAGAGCGGCCTGCGCTATGTCGCCGCCCGCGTCGTCCGGCGGGCCGACGGCAGCATCCACTACGACAACACCGGGTGCTACGACGCAACACCGGGGCTCACGCTTCCCGGCAGGGATGTGCCGAACGCACTGCTCTGCGTGGGACCCCCGGACGGCGAAACGGTGACCTTCTTTGTTGCCGCGATGGACCGTTGGGACAACCACATCGCCTGGGCGTCCGCGCCCACCGTCACCATCACCGAACCCGACAACAGGCCCGACGACGCCCGCGGCGAGGACACCGGCCCGCTCACCATCGTGAACCCCACCACAGTGAGTGAGCTGGGATACGTACAGTGGACCTGTGACGACGCGGCCCTCTGCGCCGGCATCACCGAATACCAGCTGGACAAGTGGAACCCCTCCACCCGCGCCTACGAACGGTTCCGTACCGTCCCGACCTCGGCGAGCAGCACCCTTTACAAGTCCTACGTGCCGATGCCCCAGCGCGATACGACCTACTTCCGTATCACCGGAGTCCTCGCCGACGGCACAGTCGCCGCCGTGACGCACGGCGCGGGGTCACACGGCGTCGATCTGTGAGCCCCGTAGGCGGTCCCCGCTGCTGATCGCCCCGCACCGGAGCAGAAGGCCGCGTTCTCCAGGCCGCGGCCTTTTGCAGTACTCCCCCGTCACCTTGCTCACGGTCCCCGGCGAGGTGGCCGGGCGTGTGACCCCGCTCCTGGCGCCTGGAGATCGTTTTTAAACCGTTGTACCCGGGACGCTCCAAGTACGGCCCCTCCGACGCCGCATCGTCCACCTGCCCCCGCCCCCGCGGGGATTCCCGGCGCGGGAGCCGCCGCCTGGCGGCGGCCGGGCTCAGAGGCCGGCGCCTCCTGACGCCGGCCCGTCCTTCCGTCAGCCCGCCGCGACGACCAGAGCGACACCCTGGGCCAGGGTGCGCGCCGCGGATGTGGAGTCGCCGAGGTAGCCCGCGACCATCGCTCCGTCACGCAGGGCGACCACCATGTCGGCGGAGTGCCGGGGATCCGCGACGCCCATGGTCGCGAGGGTGTCCTCCAGCACCTGGTGGAACCACTCGCGGTGCCTCAGCACGGCTTGGTGGATCGGACACCCCCGATCCGGGTACTCCGCGGCCGCGTTGATGAAGGGGCAGCCCCGAAACCCCGGACCGCAGATCTCCTCGCCGATGCTGTGCGCGACGACATCGAGCAACGCCGCGCCTCCGCCCGTCTTCTCGGCCGCCACGGCCACCCGGGCCCGGATGTCGTGATCGGTGGCGTCCAGGTAGCCGCGCACCAGGTCGTCCTTGCCCTCGAAGTGCCGGTAGAAGGTGCCGCGCGCGACGTCGGCCTCCGCCATCACCCGGTCGACACCGACAGCGCGAATCCCTTCGGTGTAGAAGAGCCTGCTCGCCGTGGTCAGCAGCCGCTCCCGCGCCGCTGACTTGCGGCCGGTCGTGGCGGGCCCGCTCGTCGTCTCGGTCATGGAGACATTATATAGAACGTTCCTTCCACAATCCGGGGCAAGGGCGAGACTCGGCGCCCCGGCGGCATCGCCACCGGCACGGGGGCCGCCCAAGGGCCGCTCGCATGCTCCCCGGGGGCCGTCCGATATTTCCGCCGGGGCGGTGCGGGCGGATGCGCGGAGTGGCACGCAAGGGACGAAAGGCCAATATGCGGGCCGGGGGTACGGGCCGTTCTCCGGCAGGAGGACCGGACATGGTTCTGAGGAAAGGAAAGGCCTTTTCCCGCCGGAATGGTTGCACGGCGATCAGGGGTCGGCGGGGCGCCTTTTCCGCTCCCGCGTCGCGCGCGTCCCCGGTATTCCCGCCTTGCCGCCCCCTGCCGCTCGATGGGCACCTGACTGCCTTCCACCTGCGCGGGAACCTCGCGGCGAGGGAGGGTTCCGTCGAAGGAACCCCTGTCCGGACGGCACACTACCCCCCGCAGAGGTCCGTCGGGTTACCCCTTTCACTCAGTGAAAGAATTCTTCCCAGAGTTTTACGGGCATGCCGAAGGGGTGAGTGGAAATGCGGCTCGGCAAGATGATTCCGGAGGTTTGCGCGGTAGCATGAGAACCCCCTTGCCATGAATTCAAAGAATATCCGCCCGAGGGGAACCGGGGCGGACGCGGACGGCTGACGGGAGCGTGGACGGGTGGGCTACGGCGACCCCTTTGACGACGGAGCCGCTGGCGGTCTGGTGGGGCGTGCCGAGGAACTCGAGCGCATACGCGACTTCCTCGGCGCCGGCGACCGCGGCGGCGCGCTCCTGCTGTCGGGACAGGCGGGGGTGGGCAAGACGGTTCTGCTCGACGCCGTGGCGGAGGCGGCGTCCGCGGCCGGGACGCGGGTCCTGCGCGCGGCCGGCGTCGAGTTCGAGGCCGACGTGAGCTACTCGGGCCTGAACCAGCTCCTCTTCCCGCTCTCCGAGACGTTCGGTGATCTGGACAGCACCCATCAGGAGGCCCTGCGTGTCGCGCTGGGCTTCGGCAGCGGAGCGTCGCCGAACCGGCTCGTGGTGTCCAGCGCGACCCTCATGCTGCTTCACCAGGTGGCCGCGCCCGACTCGCTGCTGCTCGTCATCGACGACCTGCAGTGGGTGGACCGCGCCAGCGCCGCCGTGTTCGCCTTCGTCGCACGCAGGCTCGGCGGCAGCCGGGTCCGCTTCCTCGGCGCCGTGCGCCAAGGGAGCGAGACCTTCTTCAACCGCGGTGGACTACCCGAGTACGAGGTGCCGCCGCTGGACGAAGTGTCGTCGCGAGCCCTGCTCGACGCGCGCTTCCCGAACCTTGCCGAACGAGTGCGGCGCCGGCTGCTGTCCGCGGCCGAAGGGAACCCGCTGGCCCTGCTCGAACTGCCCACGGTGCTCAGCGGGCAGCAGCGCATGGCGCTGGAGAACCTTCCCGCGGTCCTGCCGCTGAGCCAGCGGCTCCAGGCGCTGTTCCTCTCCCGGGTCTCCGGCCTCCCGGCTGCGACCCGCCGTCTGCTGCTGCTCGCCACGATGGACGGGACCGGCGATCTCGGGGTCCTGCACGCGGCGGCGCGGCAGGCCGGCTGCGGCGCCGACCTCGAAGATCTCGCCCCGGCCGAGCAGGACCAGCTGGTCACCGTCGACGAGGGCACCCGGCGGCTCGTCTTCCGCCACCCCCTGATCCGCTCGGCCGTCGTCGACGCCTGCTCCAGCGCCGAGCGCCGCGCGGCGCACCGGGCTCTGGCCCAGGCTCTGGCGCATCAGCCCGAGCGCCGCGCATGGCATCTCGGAGAAGCGTCCGTCGAGCCGGACGAGCAGGTCGCCACCCTGCTGGAGCAGGCCGCCCACCGCATCACGGCGCGCGGCGACGCCCTGGGGGCGGTCGCGGCACTGATACGGGCGGCCGACTTGAGTCCCCACGGATCGGACCGGGCTCGCCGCCTGGCGGAGGCCGCCTACATCGGCGCCGACGCGACGGGGGAGCTGCGCGGCGTCTCGGAGCTGCTCGAGGACGCCCGCCGCGCCGACCCGGACCTGGCGGGGTCCCTGCGCTCCGCCGCTGCCGCCGTCTATCTGGTCATCAACGGCGACGGGGACATCGACACGGCTCACCGCCTGCTGGTGGGCGCCATCGAGTCCGGCACCCACCAGTACGACGCCGAGGACAACGCCGTCGTCGACGCCGTGCACCTGCTGCTGCTCCTGTGTTTCTTCAGCGGCCGTGCGGAGTTGTGGGACCCCTTCTACACCGCGCTCTCCCGAATGCGCCCGGAGCCGCCCGCACTGCTGTCGGCGGCCGGCAGGACCTTCTCCGACCCTGCGCGTTCGGGAGCGGCCGCGCTGGAACACATGGAGGACATCCTCGGCGGACTCCCCGAGGAGACCGACCCCGGCCGCATCGTCAGGGTCGGCACCGCGGCGCTCTACCTCGATCGGCTGCCGGCCCTCCGCGAGCCCTCCTGGAAGGTCGTCCGCCAGGGACGGGACGGCGGGCCGGTGCGCCGCCACATCGGCGCCTTGATGCACCTGTGCCTGAACGACTACCTGACCGGCAGGTGGGACGAGTGCGTCGAACTGGCCGAGGAAGGAGCCCAGCTCTGCGAGGAGTCCGGATACCGGTTCTTCACCTGGTACTTCTGGTACTGCCGGGCCGTCGTCGCCGCCCCTCGCGGGGAGGACGCGACGGCCGGCCTGCTCACCGGCCGGATCGCCCAATGGGCCGCACCGCGGGGCGTCGGGACGGCACTGCACTACGCCCGGCACATACGCACCGTGGCCGATCTCGGACGCGGCGACTTCACCGGCGCCTATCGGCACGCGACGGCGATCAGCCCCGCGGGCACCTTCGCCTCCCATGTGCCGCACGCCCTGTGGGTGATGATGGATCTCGTCGAGGCCGCGGTCCGCACCGACCGCCCGGAGGAAGCGGCCGCTCATGTGCGCGCCATCCGGGACAACGGCATCGCCGCGCTCTCCTCGCGGCTCGCACTCCTCGCCGGCGCCTCGGCCGCTCTGTGCGCCACGGACGACGAGGAGTCGGTGCGTCTGTTCGGCGAGGCGTTGGCCCTGCCGGAAGTCGAGCAATGGCCGTTCGACCTGGCCCGGGTACGGCTGGCCCACGGCGAACGGCTCCGACGCGCCAGGGCGAACGCCGAGGCCAGAGGACAGCTGATGCTGGCCCACGAAGCCTTCGCCGAGCTCCGAGCCGGTCCCTGGACGGATCGTGCGGCCAAGCAGCTGCGGGCCGCCGGTTGGGTCGCGCCGCGGACCGAGGCGGGTGGGAAGGTACTCACGCCGCAGGAGCGGGAGATCGCGGACCTGGCGGCATCGGGGCTGAGCAACAAGCAGATCGCCGAACGGCTCTATCTCTCGCACCGGACGGTCGGAGCGCACCTCTACCAGATCTTTCCCAAGCTGGGCATTTCGTCCCGGGCGGCACTCCGCGACGCGCTCGGGGCCTTGGAGGAGTGAGACCCGCGTCCAGGCCCCGCCCGCACCCTTCCGCGTGCGCCTAACCGTCGTCCCCGGTCCCCGGCAGCCGGTCACCGGGCGCACCGGCGGTGACCCGCGGCGGGCGAGCGCCCTTCGGGCTTTCCACCAGGCCCGCGACGGCCTGTGCCGCGCCGGCGAGACGCGCCGCGGTGACGGCCTGACCGGCCAGGTGCGCGTCGACCCGATCGACCAGACCGGGATAACGGCCCTCGTACGCCTGCGCCGTACCGAGGTCGTCGGGAAGGACCAGCCGTAGTCGCCGGCCGGTTTCGGGCACGCTCAGGCCGGCCACGACGACGGTGGCCTCCACGCCGAAGCCGGCCAGCTCTTTCGCGTAGCTCGCCGCGAGATGGTCGATCACCGCGACACTTTCCGAGTGCAGGGCGAGGAAGGGGGCCTCGTCCGCGAGGTCGCCGCGGGACACCACCCAGACCAGCAGACCGTCCCGGCGTTCGCGCATCTGCGGCAGCACAGCACGGTTGACCCGCTGGGTGGACAGCACGTTCGCGTCGTAGATCTGCGCCAACTGGTAGGGAGTGAAGGACTCGACGGGCCCCCTGGGCACGGGTCCCATGGTGTGGACCACGCAGTCGATCCGCCCGGCTTCCGCCGTGATGGCGGTCACCGCGGCGTTGACCGAGCGCTGATCGGCGACGTCGAGGGCGATCGGACGCGGCCGAGCGACCTGGAGGCCCGGGTCCCCGTCCGGTGCGAAGGCGACCGGTGGACGGCCTGAGGCCGCGCCCGTTCCGGCGTAGGCGATGTGACCGGCTTCGGCCAGGGCCTGGGCAGTCGCTGCCCCGAGGCCGCTGGACGCCCCGGTGACAAGGATGATCTTCGGCATCATGCTCCTCGGCGCATGGTGGGAGCGGTGAGGCGGCCGGAGTCCTGGCCGACGACGGGCCACGACAGGGCCGGCACCGGCGGGTGACCGCACGGGCACCCGCTCAGTATCGGTACCGGTGGGACCGGCCCGCATAAGTCATCCGACAGTGCCGACGACTGGGGCTCATGGCCGGCCCCGGGGCCGGGCGGCGGCCGGATCCGGTCGCCCGGGCCCCGGTACGCGACCCCTGGACCTTTCGCCTGAGGAATCCGGGCCGTGCGCGGTCCGTGCCGCCCGGCGCTGCCGCCCGGCGACCGGGCGGACACCTGGTGCGCTGTCGAAACGACTGCCCGGCACGGCTCGGTGACCCGTTTTCCCCCAGGCGTTCGACGGATGTGGGTGCGGGGCCTGCGGCGACAGTCTGGGGGCGCCGCGGGAAGCCGGCGCATGCTGCCGGCCCGGCGCGGTCCGGGTTCGCCCCCGTGCCTTCGCGGCACCGCTTGCCTGCGGGCATCGGTTCGACTAGCTTAAGTGAATAGAACGTTCTATCCATTTCGGAGGTCCGTATGAGTGAGCCCCATGCCGTCGAGGCAGGCACGATCGTGCTCATCCACGGCCTGTGGGTGAACCCGCGCAGCTGGGAGGGGTGGAAGCAGCACTACGAGGCGCGGGGGTACAACGTCATGGCTCCCGCCTGGCCCGGGCTCGACCGCGAGGTGGAGGAGCTGCGGCGCGACCCCTCGGGAATCGCGGGAACCGGCCTGCTCGAGGTGGTCGACCACTACGAGAAGGTCATCCGTGACCTGCCTCGTCCGCCCATCCTCATGGGCCACTCCTTCGGCGGCACCGTCGTGCAGATCCTGCTCGACCGGGGCCTGGGCAGTGCCGGGGTCGTCATCGACTCCGCAGCGGTCAAGGGCGTGCTGCCCCTTCCGCTGTCCACCCTCAAGTCGGCCTGGCCGGTCCTGAAGAACCCCGCCAACAAGAACAAGGCGGTCTCCCTGACGGCGCGCCAGTTCCACTACGCCATCACCAACACGCTGAGCGAGGACGAATCGGCGGCCCGCTGGGAGCGCTACCAGGTCCCGGGACCGGCCCGCGTGCTCTTCCAGGGGGCGTTCGCCAACTTCAATCCGCGGGCCGCCACCCGGGTCGACTTCCGGAACGACCGCCGGTCCCCGCTCCTGTTCATCGCGGGCCAGGCCGACCACATCGTCCCGCCCAAGGTCAACAAGGCGAACTGGAAGCTCTACCGCAAGTCCTCGGCCGTCACGGACTACCGGGAGTTCCCCGGCCGCTCGCACTTCATCATCGGCCAGGACGGGTGGCAGGAAGTGGCCGACTTCGCGCTCGACTGGGCCGCGGGCCACTCGCTCACCCGCGTGGGACCCGACCGCGGGACCCGCTGACCGCCGGCCCTGATCCGCCGGCCTCCCGGGGACGCGATCGTCGCGTGCCCCACCCGCGCGGGCGTATGTGCCCGCCGCAACAACACCATCACCTCAGGAGACCTCCATGCTTCGCCGTCGTACGTTCCGTACAGCCGTTCTCGGCGCGACCGGTGTTGCCCTCGCCGGCGGCGTGACCGCGTTCGCGTCGGCCGCGCCCGCCCACCACACCCCTGCCGCCCCCAAGCCGACCGTCGTCCTGGTCAACGGCGCCTGGTCCGACGCCGCGAGCTGGAAGGGCGTCATCAACCGCCTGCAGGCCGACGGCTACCCGGTCGTCGCGCCGCCCACCGGTCTGCGCGGCGTGTCCGCCGACTCCTCCTACCTGGCCTCCTACCTCAAGACCATCCAGGGCCCCGTCGTCCTGGTCGGCCAGTCCTACGGCGGCACGGTCATCACCAACGCCGCCACCGGAAACAAGAACGTCAAGGCGCTCGTCTACATCTCCGCCTTCGCACCGGACAAGGACGAGACCGTCGACGGCCTGACCAGGAAGTTCCCGGGCTCCCAGATCAGCAACGACCCCAACGTTCAGATCCCCACCGCCCTGTTCCCCGTCCCCTTCACCAAGGCTGACGGCAGCACCGGCGTCGACCTCTACGCCAAGCCTGACCAGTACCGCAACCTCTTCCTCAGCAACCGCGTCAGCGGCAAGACCGCCGCCGAACTCGCCGCCACCCAGAGCCCCGCCGCCCCCGAGGCGCTCGGTGAAGGCTCCGGCGACCCCGCCTGGAAGACCATCGAGTCCTGGTACCTCGTCTCCAAGGACGACCACGTGATCCCGCCCGCCACCGAGCGCTTCATGGCGAACCGCGCCCACTCCCACACCGTCGAGGCCGACACCCCGCACGCCGCGCAGGTGACCGACCCCGGCATCGTCACCGACCTCATCAAGAAGGCCGCCGGAACCGTCCACTGACCCCAGGCGGGCTGCCCCGGCCTCGCCCGGCGGCCCGGCCGATCCCGCACGACGGCCCAGGTCGTCGTGCGGGGAGGGGCCGCGGCAGGCGTGCCCGGCGAACGGTGCGAAGAGGGACCCGCCCATGAAGGAAGGAAGCACGGACATGTCCGATGAGCACGGCATGTCGGTGACCGACAAGGTCCTTGCGTTGCTCGGGGCCTTCTCCCACGAAAACCGCGCGCTCACCCTCACCGAGTTGTCCCGGCGAACGGGCCTGTCGCTGCCGACGGTTCATCGCCGTGCCGCCGAACTCGTCGCGTGGGGAGCCCTGGAACGTGGGCCCGACCGGCGCTACCGGGTGGGTCTGCGGCTGTGGGAGGTGGCCACCCTCGCGCCTCGCGGCTTCCCGTTGCGCGATGCGGCCCTGCCGATCCTGCAGGACCTGTACGACGTCACGAAGGAACAGCACATCCATCTCTCCGTGCGGGACCACCTGGACGTCGTCGTCCTGGAGCGTCTCAGCGCGCCGGGCGCCCCGCAGGCCGACAGCCGGGTGGGAGGCCGCTTCGGTGCGTTCGCCACGGGAGCGGGACTCGTCCTGCTCGCCCACGCGCCCGACAAGGTCCAAGAGGAGTATCTGAGCACCCCACCGCGTCGCTACACCAGTTACACGATCACCTCCCCCGCCCGGCTCCGCTCCCTGCTGGCCGACGTCCGCAGGGAGGGGTACGCCAGCAGCGACAGGATGGTGGGGCCGGACGTCCACTGCGTCGGAGCGCCGATCCACGGCGCGGGCGGCTCGGTGGTGGCGGCCCTGTCGATCGCCTTCAGAGCGGGCAGCCAGTCCCCTCAGACGCTCGCTCCCGCCGTTCGCGCGGCGGCCCGAAGGGTTTCCCGCGCCTTGCGTGAGTGACCACGTCCCGGGTCGCCCCTGACGCGGTGCCCGGCTCGACGCCACCCCTGGCGGGAACGGCGCCGGCCGCGGCTGGGACGGTCCGCCGCTGCTCGGGCCGCTGGAAGCGTGTCAGCCCTGGCGGCCGGGGAGCATCGCCAGGGCCTTGGAGCGCTGTGCGACCAGGTCGTCGTAGGTGCCGTCGCGCTCGGACCAGCGGTGCATGAGGACGCCCTTCACGAGGATTTCGCGGGGGGTGGGGTCCTCCGAGAGCAGCTCCATGACCTCGGTGGCGAATGCGTCGAGCGGCAGCGCGTGCGGGTTCGCCTTTTCCTGGCCCGCTGTGGCGACGGCCGGGGGAACGAGCTCCACGACGTCGACACCTGTGCCGTCCAGCTGCGCGCGCAGCGCCTCGGAGTAGGCGTGCACCGCGGCCTTCGAGGCGGCGTAGCCCGGCATGGGCGGGAACGGCAGGAAGGCGATGCCGGAAGTGACCGTGACGAAGGTGCCGGCGCCCCGCTGGAGCAGGTGCGGGGTGAAGGCGTCGACGACCCTCACGGTGCCGAGCAGGTTGGTCTCGATCGTCGTCCTCGTCGCCTCGAAGTGCGCGGGGTCGCGCAGGTCCTCCAGGAGCATGACGCCCGACATCGTCACCACGGTGTCCAGCCCGGGGTGGCGGGCGAGTACCGCGTCACGCAGGGACGCGACGGAGGAAGTGTCGGTGACGTCGGCACCGAACGTGCCGAAGCCTTCTCCGGCGAGTTCGGAGAGCGCCTGCGGGCTGCGGCCGGCGATCGCCACGGTGCTGCCCGCGGCGGCGAACCGGCGGGCCAGCTCCCGCCCGATTCCCGAGGTGCCGCCGACGACGAGGACGGTGCGGTCGGAGAGATCCATGGTGTCTTCCTTCGGATCAGGGCGCCGATGGCGTTCGAAGCCGCGGCGCGGTCGGTCGTACCGAAGTCTCGGCGGCGTCCGCCGGACGCGGCAGGACCCCCGTCCTCCCTGGTCCTGCCAGGGCCCCCTCTGCGGCCCGCGGACCGCATTACGGTGGCGGTATGAGGGACGAGGACTCCGGCAACCGGCTGGGCGGCTACCTGCGCGCCCGGCGTGAGCTGGTCTCCCCGGCGCAGGCGGGACTGCCGCCCGGCGGCAACCGGCGTGTGCCGGGCCTGCGCCGCGAGGAGGTCGCCCTGCTCGCCGGGATAAGTCCCGACTACTACCTGCGCCTGGAGCGCGGCCGGGACAAGAACCCCTCGCCGCAGGTGCTCGAAGCACTCGCACGCGTCCTGCAGCTCGACGACATCGAGCGGACGTATCTGCTCGGCCTCTCGGCGGCCCGCCCGAGGGCACCGCGCCGCCGCAGGCCCGAGCAGGTGCCGCAGAGGGTGTACGAGCTGCTGGCGCACCTGCAGATCCCCGCGTTCGTCGAAGGGCGCGCGTTCGACGTCCTGGCCTCCAACCCCATGGCGGTCGCGCTCTCCCCCCGCCTGCGGCCCGGCGAGAACCGGCTGCGTTCCCTGCTCCTGGACCCCGAGGAGCAGGCCTTCCAGCAGGACTGGACGAGATCCACCGCCGATTTCGTGGCCGCCCTGCGCACCACCATCGGGGACGACACCGACGACCCCCGGTTCGTCGAACTCGTCGGGGAGCTCGCCCTGTCCAGTCAGCGGTTCCGCACCCTGTGGGCCCGGCACGACGTCCGCGGTCTGGACGGAGGGACGACCACGGTGAACCACCCCGTCGTCGGTGAACTCCGCCTCCACCGCGACAAACTCGCCATCGACGACGTCATCCTCGTCGTCTACTACCCCGACAAGGGCAGCGACAGCGACGAGAAACTCCGGCTGCTCGCCGCACTCTCACCCGCCGAGTCCGCCGAGTCCGCCGGGTCCGCCGGGTCCGCCGGGTCCGCCGGGTCCGCCGGGTCCGCCGGGTCCGCCGGGTCCCCCGGCGCGGCACCCGGCAGTGACGTTCCGGGTAGCGGACGGGGGACCGGCGCCCCGCTCCGGTCACCACGCGGTGGATCGCCACCGGCGGCCGGCGGGGGCCGCGCGGGACCGGGCTGAACCGGTGCCGCCGGGCGGCCGGGAGTCAGATCATGGAGAGGTACTTCTCCACCGCGGCCACCTTGAAGGGGCCCTTCACGTCGACGAGGCCGCCGGGGACGTCCTTCTGCGGCTTCAGGATGTAGCTCTGGGTCGCGCTCGGCCGCCACGGGTCGGAGAAGTCCAGCGCCGGGCCCATGCCGGGGTCGAACCCGGTCAGCTTGCGGTGCGCGGCGATGATGCCCTCCCGGCTGAGGTCCTTGTCGGCGCAGGCCTCCTTCAGGTCCTGGACGGCGACCGCCATGGTGTTGTGGCCGTTCTCCACGCCCTGGTCCAGCGGCTGGCCGGGGTAGTGCTTCTGGTACTCCTCGACCAGCTTCTCGATCTGCGGGGCTTTGTCGGTCAGGGCGGGCGTGGGGGCGACCAGGTGCAGCATGCTGAGCACCGCCGGGGCCGCGGGGCTCTTGAGCATCTGCGGGTGGAAGCCGGCGGCGCTGGACAGGAACGGGACCAGCAGGCCCTGCGCGGCGGCGTTCCCGACGGCCGACGCGGTCTGCTCGGGACTCGCGGTGATCAGGACGGCCTTGACGCCCGCGGCGGCCAGGTCGTGCACCTGTGCGCTCACGTCGTCCTGGTCCTCGGAGATCTCGTGGGAAACGAGCTTCAGCCGCTTCTCGTGGGCGACGAACTTCGCCCCGCGCAGGGCGTTGTGCCCGTAGTCGCCCTTCAGGTAGATGTAGCCGACCTTGTCCCCGCGCTTCAGGCCGTACGTGGCCGCCGCCCAGTCCAGGCCGTTGATCATGTCGATGTCGTAGGTGGCGCTGATGGTCTGCAGGGTGGGCTGGCCCAGGAGCGTCGAGGAGTAGCCCAGCGCCATCGTCATGACCTCGTCGGTCCCGATGCTGGACATCAGGGCGTTGATGATCGACGAGCCGAGCAGTCCGGGCATGGCCGCGATCGACGGCTCCATGTCCATGTACTGCACGACGGCCTTGTCCACGCTGTAGCCGTGGTCGCGGACAAGCAGCTTGAGCTTGCGGCCGCACACGCCGCCCGAGGCGTTCACCTGGTCCACGTACAGCCGCTCGGCCTGCAGCACCGAGCGGCCCAGCGGGGCGTACGGGCCGGACAGGTCGGTGAGGACGCCGAGCTGGATGGAGCTCGGGGTGATACCGGGACCGATGGTCATCCCGGTCCTGTCGACCGGACCGTCGTCGGGTTTCGAGGCGGCCGCCAGGCTGCCGCAGCCGGCCAGCAGGGTGACGAGTGCTGCCACGAGGGCAACGGCGGAACCGAGGGGTTTCCGGGTCACGGGGGGTGCTCCTTGAGGGGGACGGGCGTCGGCGCCGACGCCGCCGGGAGAGCTCGGGACGAGCCGCTCGACCGGAGCCTCCATGGGAAGAGATCCCGGGCGGCCGGGCGAGGGGCGGCACCGTTTCTGGTGGCGGTTCCCAACCGCGGGGGTGCCGGACTGTGCGGCGCCACCTCGGCGGCCGGGCACCGGCGGGCCGGGCGCGGCGGCCGCCCGGGGTCGACAGCGTGTTCGCAGACCTGCGGAGATCCCTGGTGACCTGCGGAGATCCCCGTCGGAATGGGTAAGGGTTGCGTCGGCTGCCTTCCGGGGCGGGTCGCGCGGCGGGTAGAAACGCGTGACGTCCCCGGACTGCCGCTCTCCGGGCACCGGGAGGAGGACCGGATGACCGCCCCAGCGCCGACGCGCCCCATCGCCGCCGCGGACGGGTACGAGCACGCCGACCTGTTGCGGGCCGCCGCGCGCGAGGTCCGCAAGCGGGTCGTGCCGCTGGCGGACCGGATCGTGGACCGGATACGCGAGCGGCACCCGGCCTACCGGGAGCCGGGGCTCGTACCGCCCGGCTTCCGCGAGGAGGCGGGCGGCGCCGTCGCCGCGGTGCTGGACTCGCTCGCCGACCCGGGGCGCTCCACGGTGTCCGCCGAGTACCAGTCGTGGGTGGGCGAGCGCAGGGCCTGGCAGGACTTCCCGCTGCGGTCGATGATCGGCGCCTACCGGACCGGCGGCGACGAACTGTGGCTGTCCCTGGTGCGCGCCGGTGAGGACCGCGGGCCGGACGGCACGAAGCTGATGGCCCGCGCCGCGGCGGAGGTCTGGGACCTGTTCGAACGGGACAGCCGGCTGATGGCGGACGCCTACGGGCGGGCCCGCGCCGAGGCGACCCACCACCGCCAGCGCGGGCGCCGGGCACTGGAGGCGCTGCTGGCCGGCCGGGTGGGCCCGCAGGACGTCGCGGAGACCGCGCGGGCGCTGGACCTCCCGGAGACCGGCCGCTTCGCGGTCGCCGTCGTGCGCAACACCTCGCGCCGTCCGCGGCCGGGACCGGCGCGCAGCGGCACCCCCGCCGGGGTCCGGGTGCGCCGCACCTTCCCGCTGGGCGGCGAGGTGCTCCTGGCCGAACTGGGCGACCTGCCGATCGGCGACTTCGCGAGGTCGCTCGGCGTGCCGGACGGGGCGCGGGCCGGCCTGAGCCCCCAGGTGGCGCGGCTCGCCGACGCCGGGCACGCCCGGGACCTCGCCGAACTGGCCCTGCGCACCTGCACCCGTGACGGGGAGGTGGCGCTCCTCGACCGGCGGTGGCCGGCCGCCCTGCTCGCCCGCCGTCCGGAGGTGGCCGCCGAGGTCGCCTCCGGCGTGCTGGGCGGGCTGCGGGCGGTCGACCCCGGCGAGCGGACCCTCCTGCTGGAGACCCTGGAGACCTGGCTGGACTCCGGCGGCTCCGTGGAGCGGGCCGCGGCCGCCCTGTTCTGCCACGCCAACACTTTGCGGCGGCGGTTGCACCGGCTGGAGCAGCTCACCGGCCGCTCGCCGTCCCGGCCGCACGACGTCGTCCACCTGGCGCTCGCCCTGGACGCCGAGCGCATCGCCCCGGTCTCCGGGGGGCAGGCCCGGTGAGCGTCCGCACCGAGGAGGCGGCCGGCGCCCGGGACGAGGCCGCCGCCAGCGCGCTGCTGCGGGCGGCGGCGCTGCGGATGCGGGGGCGGGTGGACGAGCTGGCGGCCCGGGTCACGGAGCGGCTGCGCACCGAGGTCCCCGGGTTCATGGAGCACGCCGGCAACCCCGACTGCTCGCCCGAGGGCTTCGCGACGATCATCAGGATGCACCTGGACCGGCTCGTGGACCCGGGCTGCGACGTCGCCGCCGCCCTGCACATGGGCATGGTGGGCCGCCGGCAGGCCGCCCTCGGGATGCCGCCGGAACTGCTGCAGCACGTCCTGTCCGTGGGCGGCGCGGTCCTGTGGCAGGAACTCGTGGACACCGTCGCCGCCCACGACCCCGGCCGGTTGACCCTCATGGTCCGCGTCGCCCCGCGGATGTGGGGGTTCCGGGAACGCAACGCCGCGATCCTGGCCGAGGCCTACCGCGAGACGCCGGACGACGACACGGTCGCCGGCGGGCCGCCCGCCGCGACGGCGCTGGTGGCGCTCCTGGACGGCCGCTCGGACGCCATGGCCGTGCGGGCCGCGGCCCAGGCCCTCGGCGTTCCCGCGGACGGCCGCTTCGCGGTCGCCGCGACCACGACCGGGACCGCCGTCCGCGCGGCGGTTCCCGCGACCGCGGCCGGCACCGGCGGCCGGCTGCTGCGGGTGCCGCGGGACGGGTCGGGCGAGTTCCTCGTCGTGCTGCTGGGGGACCGTCCGCCGGAGGCGTTCACGTCGTACCTGCGGACGGTGCCGGGGCTGCGGGCCGGGGTCGGGCCGGTGGTGACGGGCCTGTCGGAGCTGCACCGGTCCCGGACGCTGGCCGAACTGGCGCTGCCCGCCTGCGCGGCCGAGGGAGAGGTGGCGCTCTGGGAGGAGCGCATCCCGGACGCCCTGGTCGCCTCGGACCGGCCGTTCGCCGGGGAGCTGGCCGGCCGGGTGCTCGGGCCGCTGCGGGACCTGCCGGAGGAGGAACGGGACTGTCTGCTGGGCACGTTCGCGGCCTGGATGGACTGCGGCGGATCGCCGCGCGCCGCGGCGGAGCGCATGGACTGCCACCGCAACACCGTCCTCAACCGGCTGCGCCGCCTGGAACTACTCACGGGCCGGCGGCTCACCCACCCCCGGGACCTGGTGGACCTGACGCTGGCCCTGGACGCCCTGCGCACGGACGCCGCCTGAGCGGCGCCCGGCGGGTGATACGGAAGGCGGCGGATCATGGCGGACCCGGGAACGACGACCCCGCGGGAGCGGTACCGCAGCCAGGTCCGCGCGGAGATCAAGGAACGCGCCTGGAAGCAGATCGCCGCGGCGGGGGCCTCAGCGCTCTCGCTCAACGCGATCGCCAAGCAGATGGGCATGAGCGGTCCCGCCCTCTACCGCTACTTCGCCGGCCGCGACGACCTGATCACCGAGCTGATCCGGGACGCCTACCGCAGTCTCGCCGACGCCTTCACGGCCGCCGCCCGGGCGGAGCCCGGGCTGTCCGGCCCGGCGCACGCCCTGCGCCGCTGGGCCCTGGAGGAGCCGCAGCGCTACTTCCTCGTGTACGGCACACCCGTGCCCGGCTACCAGGCGCCCGACGACATCAACGGGATCGCGCGGGAGATCATGGCGACGCTGCTCGACGCCTGCGCCGAACCGCCCGCCGGACCACCCCCGGGCTCCCCCGTCCCCGCGGCCTCCGCCCTGGCGGAGCACCTGGCCGCCCACCGCGACTGGGCCGGCGACCACCCCGCCCCGGCCGCGGGCCTGCGCCGCGCGCTGGCGGTGTGGACGCGGCTGCACGGGGTGCTCTCCCTCGAACTCGCGGGCCACTTCACGGGCATGGGTTTCGATCCCGCGGTGCTGTTCGCGGCGGAGCTGGAGAGCGTACGGTCGCTGTGACGAGCCCTGCTGCGGCACTCAGGTGAAGCGGCGTGGCACCGGGAACCCGCGCGCGGGGCGGCCCGTTGTAGGCGATGGGCAAAGGAATCGTCAAGGGGCGCGGCCCGCGCCGGATTGAGCAGGGAGATCCCATGGGTGTCAGCCTTTCCAAGGGCGGCAATGTCTCGCTGACCAAGGAGGCGCCGGGACTGACCGCAGTCACCGTCGGTCTCGGCTGGGACGTGCGCACGACCACCGGCACCGACTTCGACCTCGACGCGAGCGCGCTGCTGGTCAACGCCGACAGCAAGGTCGTCTCGGACAAGCACTTCATCTTCTTCAACAACCTCAAGAGCCCCGAGGGCTCGGTGGAGCACACCGGCGACAACCTCACGGGTGAGGGCGAGGGCGACGACGAGCAGGTCAAGGTGAACCTGTCGACCGTCCCCGCCGAGGTCGAGAAGATCGTCTTCCCGGTGTCGATCTACGACGCCGAGAGCCGCCAGCAGTCCTTCGGGCAGGTCCGCAACGCGTTCATCCGCGTGGTGAACCAGGCCGACAACAACGAGCTCGCTCGCTACGACCTCTCGGAGGACGCCTCCACCGAGACGGCGATGGTCTTCGGCGAGCTGTACCGCAACGGTGCGGAGTGGAAGTTCCGCGCCGTCGGCCAGGGGTACGCCTCCGGCCTGCGCGGCATCGCGCAGGACTTCGGCGTCAACCTCTGACGCCGCGCGCCTTCACGGGCGCACGTACGGACGAAGGGCCGCGTGGCATCTGCCGCGCGGCCCTTCGCCGTGTCGGGGGTACCGCGGCTCGGGGGTGCCGCGGCCGGTCCGGGCGCCGCGGCCGGGCGGCGCCCGGCGGTCAGGCGGCGATGCGGGCGGCGAGTTCCTTGGCCTTGGCGCCGGCCTGCTCGTGGGCGCTGGCCCTGGAGGCGTCGGAGAGGTCGATCAGGTCGGCCATCGCGGGCACGACGCGGGCCAGGGTCAGCTCCGGGACGATGAAGGACAGGTTCTTGATGCCGAGGCCGGCCGAGAGCACCTTCTCCATGTAGGTGGTGACGAACTCGAAGTCGGCGCGCGGGGTGCCCGGGCCGTAACCGCCGCCGCGGCTGGCGACGACGACCACCGGGGTGTCGGCCGCGGAGGGGTGCTCGCCCGCGGTGCGGCCCAGGATGATCACCTGGTCCAGCCAGGCCTTCAGCGTCGACGGGATTGTGTAGTTGTACATCGGCGCGCTGATCAGCACGGCGTCGGCGCGCTCCAGCTCGTCGACGAGCTCGCCCCGGACCGGGTGCTCGGCACCCGCGGTGTAGGCGGTGGCGTCGAGGTGCGGCACGGGTTCGGCGGAAAGGTCCCGGTAGATCACCTCGCCGCCCGGGTGCTGGGCCTCCCACTCCTTGCGGAAGGTGGCGGCGACGTCGCGGGAGGTGGAGCTCTCGGCGGGCCAGATGGACGAGTCGATGTGCAGCAGCGTGGGCATGGGGGTGCTCGCTTCCTTTTACTTCGCATAGAACGAAAGATTCGCAGCTATGGCTTCGTGTGTAGCTATTGCTATCACAGGAGCTTACTTTTCTGCAGCCGCTAGTGACAAGGGCGGTATCGTGGGGGCATGGCACAGGAGATCGAGCAGGCGGACCATCCGCCGGAGCAGTGCGCGCGCGTCGACGGCGGGCTGACGCGCGTCTTCGGGCTCCTCGGCAAGCGCTGGACGGGCCTCGTCGTGGCGGTCCTCACACAGCGGCCGGCCTACTTCGCCGAACTGCGCCGGGCCATCCCCGGCATCAGCGAGCGCATGCTCTCCGACCGGCTCACGGAGCTGGCCGAGGCCGGGCTGGTGGTCCGTGAGGTGGATTCCGGGCCTCCGCTGCGGGTCAGCTACCGGCTGACCGGGGCGGGCGAGGCGCTCGGCCCTGCCCTGGGCGAACTCGGCCGCTGGGCTGAGAACCACCTGCCCGGCGAGAACCCCTGCGGCGGGATCGGATCCGACGCCTGCTGACCGCCGCCGCCCCGGTTCCCGCCGGCGCCACGCTCAGGAGGGCAGCGGCAACTCGAACCAGACGACCTTGCCGACGGCCTGGCGGCTGGTGCCCCAGCGCCGTGAGAGGTTGCTCACCAGGGCGAGCCCACGGCCCTCTTCGTCGTCGGCGTCCGCGCGCCGCAGCTGCGGCAGGTTGTGGTCGTCGTCGCTCACCTCGACCAGCAGTTTGCCGACCCGCATCAACCGCAACGACACCTCGTGCGAGGCGGCCCGCAGCGCGTTGGTCACCAGCTCGCTGACCAGCAGCTCCGTCAGCTCGCCGAGCCCCTCCAGCCCCCACTCCGCCAGCTGCGCACGGGTGAGCGCCCGCGCCCTGCGGACGTCGGAGGGGTCCATCGACAACCGCCACTCGGCGACGTCCTGCGACGGGATGCCCTGGAAGTTGGCGACCAGCAGTGCCACGTCGTCGCGCCGGTCGTCGGAGTGGACGCGGCTGAGGATCTGCTCGCAGACGTCCTCCGGCGTCTGCTGCGGCTCGATGACATTGGCGCAGAGGGCCGCCAGGCCGGCGTCTATGCCCTGCCCGCGCACCTCCACCAGGCCGTCCGTGCACAGCACCAGCCAGCTGCCGTCCGGGACGGGGATCTCCACCGTCTCGAAGGGCACGCCGCCCACACCGATCGGGGCGCCCTTGGGGATCTGCAGCAGCTCGCTGCGGCCGTCGTGCCGGGACAGCACCGGCGGGATGTGACCGGCGTTGGCGAGGGTCAGGGTGCGGTGGATCGGGTCGTAGACCGCGTACACGCAGGTCGCCAGGTGCTCGGCGCCGAGACGGTGGGCGAGGTTGTCCAGGTGGCGCAGCAGCTGGGCGGGCGGCAGGTCGAGGGCGGCCATGGTGATCACCGAGGTCCGGAACTGGCCCATCACGGCGGCCGACAGCAGACCGTGCCCCATCACGTCGCCGACGATCAGCGCGACCCGGCCGCCCGGCAGCTGGATGGCGTCGAACCAGTCGCCGCCCACCTGGGCCTGGCGGTCGCCGGGCATGTAGCGGTGGGCGATCCGCACCCCGGGCAGCCGCGGCGGCCGGGTCGGCATCATGCTGCGCTGCAGCGTCGCCGCGGCCCGCGACTCCATCCGGTGCAGCCGCGCGTTGTCCAGGTGGACGGCGCCGCGCGCGGCCACCTCGGAGGCCGTCGCGGCGTCCTTGGCGTCGAAGGGGCGCCGGCCCGGATGCCGCAGGAAGCACATGCGGCCCAGCACCGTGCCGCGCGCCGTCAGCGGCACCACGATCATCGAGCGCTCCGGCAGCAGCGGCCCGAGCCCCGGCACCCCCAGGTCCAAGGCGATGTCCTGGGCGATCGCGGGGTCTATCACCGGGACGACCAGGGGTTCCCCGATCCGCGGGGTGCTGTCGGTGGGCAACGGGATCAGCTCGCCCTCCGGCAGGGCGGCGGCCCACGCGCCGGGGGTGGCCGCGGTGTGCGCGACGGCCACCCGGCGGGCGACGATCGTGTCCCCGGCCCGGTCGTCCTTGGGCAGCTCCGTGTCGGAGAACAACTGGTCCACGACGAGCACCGCCGCGAAGTCGGCGAACCGCGGCACCGTCACCGCGCACAGCTCCCGCGCCGTCGTCTCCAGGTCGAGGGTGGAACCGACCTTGGCGCCCGTCTCGCGGAGCAGCGCCAACTGCTCGTCCAGCACGTGCCCGGGCGCGGGCGCCGGAGCGAGCGACGGCGGCGTCCCGTCGCCGCGCGGGCCGGGGAGCAGCTCGCGATACGCCGGGCGGGTCGTCCGGGCCGTACGGCCGGTGCCGGGATTGGCGGGCGCCGCCCGCACCGCGCCCGCCTCGTACTCCTCGGGCAGGACGGGCAGCGGCAGCGCGCCGTCGACCTCCACCGCCGGGTACCCCAGCGGAACGATCTGCTGCATGATCCGCTCCAGCCGGCCGGCGCTCACCCGCGGCAGCACCGAGCCGAGCCGGCCGGCCAGCAGCCCGGCGTGCCCGGGATCGGGGACCGGGGCGAGACGGGCGGCGACGCGCACGCCCCCGCGCACCGCCGAGGTGTCGGCGGTGTACGGCAGGAGGCGGTCGCCGAGCGCCAGACGCGGCCCGGTGTCGCGCAGCGGCCGGGCGTTGGCGGCGATCAGCAGGAGGCTGCGGCCGGCCGGCTCCATGATCCGGTACGACCACCACATCGCGTCCTTGACGGCGCCGTCACGGTCGGTGGCGGGCAGGCTGCCCGCCCACGCGGGCTCCGTGAGGTCGTCCAGCAGCTCCAGCACGTCCTGCCCGGTGGCCGTGGACCGGCCGGGCGGTGCCGCCGGTCCTGGCGGTCCGGCCGCGCTCGGGGCATGCGGCAGCAGACCGGCCGACGGGCGGCCGAAAACGCCCTCCCAGCGGTGTCCGAAGAGCTCTTCGGCACCGCGGTTCCAGTACGAGATGTCCCCGTCGGGGTCGACGCACACGACGGCGAGGCGCAGCAGGGCGGAGACGCCCGTGGCCGCGAGCGCGGTGGTGGTGGCGGTGGCAGGGAGCCTGGTCATCTCATCCAACGTCGGGTACCTGCGGTTCGGCTGCGGTTCGGCGCGGAAGGCTGAAGGGGCAATCAGGGTCGGTTCGTTCGTGTTCAGGCAAGCATGAAACAACGGACGCGGTCCGGTAAATGGCTAGATTGCCCCCAGGAGTGACCAACCGGGCATGGCCCGAAGGGGTGGAGAGGCGCGTGGAGCAGGTGCAGCAGGTGGAGCACAGAATTCCGCACATCCCGGGGTTCGCGCGGTGGCCGCACGACGGTGCGCCCCGGCAGGAGGGCCGGGCCCTGCGCCAGAGGGTGCCGCGGGAGTCGCACGCCGAGCTCGCGTCCGAGGACGGCCGCCAGGGGGCCGTGGAATCGGTGCTCGCCTCCAGCGAGGGGCGCATTCCCGGGCTCGTGCCGCTGCGGGTGGGGCGGATGGCCGCGAGCCCCTTCGCGTTCCTGCGCGGCTCGGCCGGGCGCATGGCCGGCGACCTGGCCGGCACCCCGGTCACCGGCATCGGCACCCAGATCTGCGGCGACGCCCACGCCGCCAACTTCGGCCTGTACGGCGACCACCGCGGCAGCCTGGTGATGGACATCAACGACTTCGACGAGACCGTGCACGGACCCTGGGAATGGGACGTCAAACGGCTCGCCGTCTCCCTGGTGCTCGCCGGACGCGAGGCCGGCGCGGGCGAGGACGTCTGCCGCGGCGCGGCCTTCGACGCGGTCGGCGCCTACCGGCGCACCATGCGGCTGCTGGCGAAACTGCCGGTGATGGAGGGCTGGCACGCCGTCGCCGACGAGGAGCTGGTGACCCACGCCGACGCCCGCGACCTGGCCGGCACGCTGCGCCGGGTCGGCGACAAGGCGCGGCGCAACACCAGCGCCAAGTTCGCCGCCCGGGCGACCGAGCCGGACGGGGGCGGCGGACGGCGCTTCGTCGACGCGCCGCCGGTGCTGCGCCGGGTGCCGGACGCGGAGGCGGTGGCCGTCGCGGGCGCCCTGTCCGTCGAGGGCTATCTGGCCACGGTCGGCGAGGACCGGTGGCCGCTGCTGTCCCGGTACGCGGTGCACGACGTGGCGTTCCGCGTGGTCGGGACGGGGAGCGTGGGCACCCGCTCGTACGTGGTGCTGCTCCTGGACCACCACGGTGAGCCGCTGGTGCTCCAGGTGAAGGAGGCGCGGCCGTCGGCGCTCGTGCCGCACCTGGGGCGGGCCGGCTTCGGGGCGCCCGCGGCCGGGCACGAGGGGCGGCGCGTGGTGCTGGGGCAGAAGCGCATGCAGGTCGTCAGCGACAGCCTGCTGGGGTGGGCCGACGTGGAGGGCCGGCCGTACCAGGTGCGGCAGTTCCGCAACCGCAAGGGCAGCGTCGACCCCGCCTCGCTGCGGGCCGGGCTGATCGACGACTACGCCCGGATGACCGGGGCGCTGCTGGCCCGTGCGCACGCGCACAACGCCGACCCGCGGCTGATCGCCGCGTACTGCGGCAAGGGGGAGCAGCTGGACGAGGCGGTGGCGTCGTTCGCGGTCGCGTATGCGGACCGGACGGAGGCCGACCACGCGGAGCTGCTGGCGGGGGTACGGGCGGGGCGGATCGCGGCGGAGACGGGGATCTGAGGCGGCGGTGCCAGGGCTGCGGTGCGAGGGCGGCGGTGCGAGGGCGGTCTGAGGCAGCGGTGCGGGGGCGGTCCGAGGCAGCGGTGCGAGGGCGGTTGGGGGCGCGGATGCGGCGGCCTGGGAGCGCTCCGATGGGCACGGAGTCCACGGGACGCCGCCGGGGCGGTGGGGCGTACATGCGTGCGCGGGGCGCGCGCCGGAGCGCACAGGAGCGCGCTCAGGGGGCGGGCGGGGCGCGAGCAGGCTCACGGACCTTGTGACCGGCACCCGTTCGGCCTCGTAGGCTGGACCGGTGAAGAAAACCTCCGGCACTGAAGCGACCGCCGACGCCTCCCCCGATCCGCAGGACCGGCTGGCACAGGCCGTGCGGGCCGCCGAGCGCGCACTGATCGAGTTCGAGATCGCGGTGGAGACCTTCCGGGTGGAGGTCGAGAACTTCTCCCGGCTGCACCACCAGAAACTCGGACCCATGTACGCCCGGCTCGACGAGCTCGACGCGCTGATCGCCGAGGCGGTCGCGGCCAAGAGCGGCGACCGGGACGACATCCGCCGTGCCTGGGAGGCCCGGGCCCTGGTGATGCCCATGCCGGGGGTCGAGGAACTGTTCGGGGGGCTGCTCGGTTCCGACGGCGTCCGTCCCAGCGAGGACCCCAGCCCGCCGCGCCGGGTCCGGCCCGGCAAGGAGGCTCAGCGCCTCTACCGCGAGCTGGCCCGCAAGGCGCACCCGGACCTGGCGCAGGACGAGGCGGAGCAGGAGCGCCGCAGTGAGTTCATCGCCCGGGTCAACGAGGCGTACGCGTACGCCGACGAGGAGCGACTGCGCGAGCTGGCGGCCGAGTGGGAGGCCGGTCCGGTGCCGGAGGAGCAGCAGCCCAGCGAGGGCGAGGTCCTCTACGCCCGGCTGGAGTGGCTGGCGCAGCGCAAGGAGCAGCTCGCCGCCTCGGCGGCGGAGCTGGAGGAGAGCGCGATCGCGCAGATGATGAAGCTCTCCCCGGACGATCCGGACAGCCTGCTGAACGAGATCGCCGAGAGCCTGCTCAACCAGGTCGCCAACCGTGAGGCGCGGCTCGCGGAGCTTGTCAGGTCCCAGAAGGGCCCCGCGTAGCGTCCGGGGTACGGTCGGACCGCACGCCCTATCGAAGGAGTCCTTTCCATGTTCAACGCCCAGCTGCCCGCGGTGGACCCCGCCCAGGTGCCGGCCGACGGCTACCTGCTGGACGTCCGGGAGCACGACGAGTGGAACGCCGGCCACGCCGAGCGCGCGGTCCACATCCCCATGGGTGAGGTCGTGGCCCGCCTCGGGGAGCTGCCGGAGGACCGTCGCGTGCACGTGGTGTGCCGCGTCGGCGGCCGTTCGGCGCAGGTCGCGCAGTACCTGCTCGCGCAGGGGATCGACGCGGTGAACGTCGACGGCGGCATGCTCGGCTGGGAGGCCGCGGGCCGCCCGCTGGTGGCGGACGGCGGCGACCAGGCGTACGTGCTCTGAGCCGGCGGCCGGGCCCGCCCGGCCGCGAGGTCAGGCGTCGAAGTCCACCTCCACCGAGGAGGTGACCGGGTGCGACTGGCAGGCCAGCACGTATCCCGCCTCGATCTCCTCGGGCTCCAGCGCGAAGTTGCGGTCCATCCGCACCTCTCCGGAGACCAGCCGGGACCGGCAGGTCCCGCACACCCCGCCCTTGCAGGCGTACGGAGCGTCGGCCCGGTTGCGCAGCACCGTCTCCAGCACCGACTCAGCGCCCTGCGAGGGCCAGCTGCCGGCGCGCCCGTCGAGGGTCGCCCGCACGGTGGCGCCCTCGCGGACTCCGGCGACCGGGGTGGCCACCGGTGCGGCGTCCACGTGGAAGATCTCCTCGTGGATGCGGCCGCGGGCCACCCCCAGGCCGCGCAGCGCCCGCTCGGCACCCTGCACCAGCCCGTAGGGGCCGCACAGGAACCAGCCGTCGATCCGCCCGACCGGCAGCAGCGCCGGCAGCAGACCGGTCAGCCGCTCCTCGTCGAGCCGCCCGGACGGCAGCCCCGCCTGCTGCTCCTCGCGGGAGAGCACGGTGACCAGCTGGAAACGGTCCGGGTAACGGTCCTTCAGGTCGGCGACCTCTTCGAGGAACATCGTGGACGCGGCGGTCCTGTCGCTGCGTATCAGGCAGAACCGGGCCTCCCGCTGACGGGCCAGCAGGGTGGAGACGATCGACAGCACGGGAGTGATCCCGCTGCCGCCGACGACCGCCGCGAAGTGCCCCGGGCGCGGATGGAGGACGAAGCGCCCGGCCGGGCTCATCGCCTCCAGCAGGTCGCCCACCGCCAGTTCCTTGTGGGCGAAGGTCGAGAACTCGCCCTCCTCCACGAGCCGCACGCCCACCCGCAGAGTGCGCGGCGCGGTTCCGTGCGGTGCCGGGTCGCACAGCGAGTACGTCCGCCGGATCTCGCGGCCGTCGGCCCTGAGGCGCAGCGCGATGTGCTGGCCGGGGGCGAAGTGGTAGATCTCGCCCAGTTCCTCGGGCACTTCGAGGGTGACGGCCACTGCGTCGTCCGTGAGCCGGTCGACCTCCGCCACCCGCAGCGGGTGGAAGGCGCCATGCGCCCCGGGGACGGGTGCCATCTACAGCTCCTTGAAGTGGTCGAACGGCTCGCGGCAGCTCTCGCAGCGGCGCAGTGACTTGCACGAGGTGGAGGAGAAGCGGTTGAGCAGGACGGTGTCGAGGGAGCCGCAGTGCGGGCAGCGCACCGCGAGCTCCAGGGGTATCGGCCCGCCGCCGGGCGCGATCGTCCGCGGGGGAGCGATGCCGTACTCGGTGAGCTTGCGGCGGCCCTCGTCGGTGATCGCGTCGGTGGACCAGGGCGGTGACAGCACCGTGCGGACCGACACCTCGGTCATGCCGTGCTCGCGCAGCACCTGCGTCACGTCCGCGGTCATGGTGTCCAGGGCGGGACAGGCCGTGTAGGTGGGGGTGAGCTCGACCTCGACGCTGACGGGGCCGGTGAGGTGCACGTCCCGCAGGATGCCGAGGTCCTTCAGGGTGAGGACGGGCAGCTCGGGGTCGGGCACTGCGCCGACGGCGGCGCGCAGCTCCGCCTCCAGCGCGCTGAGGCCGGTGGTCACCATGTCGCCCCCGGGTGTGCGCGGTGGAGATGCTGCATCTCCGCGAGCATCCGGCCGAACGGCTCGGTGTGGATGCCCTGCCGGCCGGCCCCGGCGGACCAGGGGGTCACGCTGGGGCCCTCGGGGAGGGTCAGCGTGGCCCGCCCGAGGACGTCGGAGAGGGCGGCGAGCCAGGGTTCGCGCAGCTCCGGGAGGGAGACCGGCAGGCCCTCGACGGGCTGGAACATCTCGCCGGTGTAGCGCCACAGGGTGTCCAGGGCGCGCTGCATCCGCGTGTGGCTCTCGTCGGTGCCGTCGCCGAGACGCAGCGTCCACTGGACGGCGTGGTCGCGGTGGTAGGCGACCTCCTTGACGGCCTTGCCGGCGAGCGCGGCCAGGTCGGCCACCTCGGGGCCGCCCTTGGCGCGGGCCAGTTCGCCGTACATCAGCTCCTGGTGGACGGAGAAGTAGAGCTGGCGGGCGATGGTGTGGGCGAAGTCGCCGTTGGGCTGCTCGACGAGCTGGAGGTTGCGGAACTCCCGCTCCTCGCGCAGGTAGGCGAGCTCGTCCTCGTCACCGGCGAGGGAGAGCAGGACGCGGGCCTGGCCCAGCAGGTCGAGGGCGATGTTGGCGAGGGCGACCTCTTCCTCCAGGACGGGGGCGTGCCCCGCCCACTCCCCCAGGCGCTGGGCGAGCACCAGCGCGTCGTCCCCCAGTGCGATCGCGGCCTTCACAGGTGCTGCACCCCCTCGGGGATCTCGTAGAAGGTCGGGTGCCGGTAGGGCTTGTCGGCGGACGGGGCGAAGAAGGGGTCCTTCTCGTCGGGCGACGAGGCGGTGATCTCGGTGGACGGGACCACCCAGATGGACACGCCCTCGCTGCGCCGGGTGTACAGGTCCCGGGCCTGCCGCAGCGCCATGGCGGCGTCCGGGGCGTGCAGGCTGCCGGCGTGGGTGTGGCTCAGTCCGCGTCGGCTGCGGACGAAGACCTCCCACAGCGGCCACTCCTGGGCGCTGGTCGTCATCGCTCTCCCCCTTCGTGCCCGGCCGTGCGACCGGCCGCTCGCTGCTTGGCCGCGTGGGCGGTCGCCGCCTCACGCACCCAGGCGCCCTCTTCGTGGGCGGTGCGCCGCTGGGTCAGGCGCTGTTCGTTGCACGGACCGTTGCCGCGCAGGACTTCCTGGAACTCGGTCCAGTCGATGGCTCCGTAGTCATGGGCGCCGCGCTCCTCGTTCCACCGCAGGTCGGGGTCGGGGAGGGTGAGGCCGAGGATCTCGGCCTGGGGGACGCAGATGTCCACGAAGCGCTGGCGCAGCTCGTCGTTGGAGTGCCGCTTGATCTTCCAGGTCGTGGACTGGGCGGAGTGGGCGGACTCGCCGTCCGGAGGGCCGAACATCATCAGCGAGGGCCACCACCAGCGGTCGACGGCGTCCTGCGCCATGGCGTGCTGCTCGGCGGTGCCCTTGCTGAGGGCGAGCAGCAGCTCGTACCCCTGGCGCTGGTGGAAGGACTCCTCCTTGCAGATGCGGATCATGGCGCGCGCGTACGGGCCGTAGGAGCAGCGGCACAGCGGCACCTGGTTGGTGATCGCGGCGCCGTCCACGAGCCAGCCGATGGCGCCGACGTCGGCCCAGGTCAGCGTGGGGTAGTTGAAGATCGAGGAGTAGCGCTGGCGGCCGGCGTGGAGCTTGTCCAGCAGCTCGTCGCGGCTGACGCCGAGGGTCTCGGTGGCGCTGTAGAGGTAGAGCCCGTGGCCGGCCTCGTCCTGGACCTTGGCCATGAGGATGGCCTTGCGCCGCAGGGAGGGCGCGCGGGTGATCCAGTTGGCCTCCGGCTGCATGCCGATGATCTCGGAGTGGGCGTGCTGTGCCATCTGCCGGACCAGCGTGGCCCGGTAGGCGTCCGGCATCCAGTCGCGAGGCTCGATCCTCGCGTCGGCGGCGACCGCCGCGTCGAAGGCGGAGAGAAGTCCGGATTCCGTTTCCGCGGTCTCCGTGCTCTCCCCGGCCGTGGCCGCTGTCGTCATGCGAGGCCCCTTCCCTCCCGACCGACCGATCGTTCGGTTCAATGGTCGGGGGTGCCCGTGAGGGTGTCAAGGCCGGGCGGGGCCTGTGGAAAACCGCGCGGCAGGTTCCCCCGGCCTCCGTCGCGGTGCGCGCGCAGCCCTCCCCAGGCGCCGGCGGGAGGCGTCGATCGGCCGGCGAAGACCGGGATGGCTGTACCGCCGACGCGTGGCATGAGTACCGTTCCGTGCTGAGTGGACCCAGCGGTACGCCGGACGCGCCGGATGCACTGGATGCACCGGATGCGCCGGAGACATCGAATACGCCGGGAACACGCGGAACAGGAGCGGGAGCCACCATGGAGCCACCCGAAGGGCCCGGGGGAGCGACCGGGATATTCGCGCTGTCGCGGGCCTCCCGGGTCGCGGTCGCGCTGGCGCTGGCCGCGGCGGTGGTCGGGGTGGCCGTGCACCTCCTCATGGTGTTCCTGCACGTCGCCCCGCAGAACACGCTCTCCAAGCAGCACGGCGACCTGGTCGGCGACTACGTCTACCCCGAGTTCGAGCAGAACTGGAAGCTCTTCGCGCCCAACCCGCTCCAGCAGAACGTCCACGTCTGGGCCCGCGCCGACGTCCGCGGGCCCCACGTCACCGTGCGGACCACCGGCTGGATCGACCTCACGGCCATGGACATCGTCGCGATCCGCCACAGCATCGCCCCGAGCCACACCGAGCAGAACGAGCTCCGGCGGGCCTGGACCTTCTACAGCACCACGCACGGTGACCAGAACAAGCCGATCGGTCTGCGCGGCGACCTCAGCAAGGAGTACCTGCAGCGGATCGTCGAGCGACGGCTCGGCCACCGGCTGGGCAGCGACGACCTGGAACGGGTCCAGGTGCGCACCGGTACGACGGCGGTCGCGGCACCGGTCTGGAGCCCCGAGAACACCGACACGCGCACCAGCTTCCAGGTGCTCCCGTGGTGGAACGTCACTCCGCGGGACCAGGCCGCTGCCGCGGGGCAGGGGGACGCGTCGTGAGCGAGCCCGTGCACTCCCCGGACCACTCCGCCGCCGTCTCCCCCGCGCCCGTCCCGGCCCCGGTACCCGCTCAGGACCCGTCCGCGGTGCCCTCGCCCTTCACGGGCCTGGCCACCGCGGCCGACCGCGGTCTGACCCGCGCCCTCGTCCGCGTCACCGGCACCGCCATCGGCCCGTACCAGAGCGCCGTCGTCCGGATCGGTATGGCGCTGACCTGGCTGCTGTTCCTGCTCCGCGAGTTCCCGCACCGCCACGAGCTCTACGGACCCGACGGCGTGTGGGGCTACGCCCAGGCGAGCCGGCTGATCGCGGACAACCACGCCTTCACCGTCCTGCTGTGGGGCGACGGCAGGGTCTGGTTCGAGTTCGTCTATGCCGCCTCCATCGCCGCGAGCGCCATGCTGCTGCTGGGCTGGCGCACCAGGACCGCGTCGCTGCTGTTCATGGCCGGCGTGCTGTCGCTGCAGAACCGCAGCGTGTTCATGGGTGACGGCGGCGACAACGTCATCCACCTGATGGCGATCTACCTGGTCTTCACCCGCTGCGGCCAGGTGTGGTCGCTCGACGCCCGCCGTCGGGCGCGGAGCGGGGACGAGCGGGACGGCGACGCCGCCGGAATCGCCCTGTGGGCCGTCCTGGGGATGTTCCTCCTGATCGCCCAACTGCTCGGCCGTACCGGTCTGACCTGGACCGACGGCCTGCTGCCGTGGCTCGGCTGGACGCCGTTCCTGTGGGGCGTCCTGTTGCTGCAGGCGGTGTGGTGGGCCGTGCGCCGCTACGCGCCCGGCGAGCCCCGCACCCTCCTTGACGTGTTCGCCAACATCACGCACAACGCGGCGATGCTGGTCGTCGTCGTCGAGGTGTGCCTGATCTACGCGACCGCGGGCTGGTACAAGATCCAGGGGTCGCGCTGGCAGGACGGCACCGCCCTGTACTACCCGCTCCACCTGGACGACTTCAGCCCGTGGCCGGAGCTGTCGCACGCCATGGCGAGCAGCGGTCTGGTGGTCATGGCGATCACGTACGGGACGGTGATCGTCCAGGTCGCCTTCCCCTTCACCCTCTTCAACCGCCGGGTGAAGAACGCGCTGCTCGCGCTCATGATCGTCGAGCACGCCTCGATCGCCTTCCTCCTCGGCCTGCCGTTCTTCTCGATGGCGATGATCGCGGCCGACGCGGTCTTCCTGCCCACGGGCTTCCTGCGCTGGGCGGGCGACCGCCTGGGCCGGCCGGCGCGCCGCGGCCCGGCAGGCCGCGCCGGCAGCGGCGAGCGTGCCGTGGTGCCGGGTCCCGGACGCGGGCGGGCGGAGCCGGGTACGGAGCCCGCGCCTACGGACCTGCCGGTGTGACGCCCGCGGCCCCGGAGGCCGGGTCCGGCAGCCAGTGGAACAGGGCCATGCCGACCGTGGTCGCGAGGTTGAAGCTGGAGACCTGGGGGCGCATGGGCACGGCCAGCAGCCGGGTGGCGCGATCCCGCAGGCGGGGAGAGATCCCGTGCCGCTCCGAGCCGAAGACGAGCAGCGCGTCGTCGGGGAGGGCGACGCGGCGGATGTCCTCACCCTCGGGGTCCAGCGCGTAGAGCGGGCCCGGGGGCAGCGCGTCGAGCGGCAGGCGCTCCACGGCGGTCGCGTAGTGCAGGCCGGCCCCGGCCCGGACGACGTTCGGGTGCCAGGGGTCCAGGTCGTCGGGGCCGCCGACCGTGACGACGCCGGTGGCGCCGAAACCGGCCGCGAGACGGATGACGGCGCCGACGTTGCCGAGGTTGCGCGGGCCGTCGAGGACGACAACAGGAGCCCGGCGGGGCCGCTCGGACAGGACGCGCAGATTCGCCTCCCGGTCCGGGCGGGAGGCGAGCGCGGCGATGCCGGTCGGGTGGATCCGGGGCACCAGTTCGCGCAGGGTGGCGGCCGGGACCTCGACGGCCAGGGCATCGACGGCCGCGGCGACGTCCTCGGCCAGATCGGCCGCCAGGGCCAGGACCGCGGCCTTGTCGGACGTGAGCACGGAGTGGATCCGGGCCCCGAAGCGCAGCGCGTGCTTCAGCGCGTGGAAGCCGTCCAGCAGGACGGCCCCGGGGGCGGCCTCCCGCCATTCCCGGGTGACCCGCCGGGTGTCGTCCGTGCTCATGGCCTCAGCCTAGGGGTAGTGCTCAGGCCTCCCGGACGGGCGGATTGGCGGGGGAGAACTCGGGGGCGCCCCAGCGCAGGGTGCTGATGCCGGGCAGCTCGACGGCCTCGGTGACCGTGAAGTCCACGCCGCGCCCGTCCTCGCCGTCCGGGTCGCGGTCCCATGCGACACGCGCCGTGCCGGTCAGCATGAGGACGCCGCCGGTCCGCCAGTCGGGGAAGAGCAGCCCGGCGGCGGGCCTGGTGGTGATGTTGCCGAGCGTCATGAACATGGAGTTGCCGCTGTAGTCCGGCCAGCGCAGCCGGTGGCCGTCCGTCACCGTCACGAAGCCGGGGTTGCCGCCGCGATGCGAGGCATCGGCGGCGCCGTCGGGGCCGGCCGTCGCGACGAAGAAGGTGTCCGCGGCGCGGATCCGGTCCTGCTGGTCCGCGGTCAGCCCGGTGCCGCGCGTGACCCTGCCGCCGGTCGCCGGGGGCAGCCCCGCGGCCGTCAGCTCCCGTCGCTGGATGTACTTGGGGCAGTTGGCGTACACCTGCTCGGCGCGGATCAGCAGGCCGTCGCCGTCCGGGCGCGCGCTGCCGTTGACCCGCATGCGCCGCCGGGTCTCCGGCTCGACGGCGATGAGCCCGACGCGGGCCGGGCCGTCGAGGGTCGCGGCCAGCGGGTCGTCGGGGTGCGGCCGGGCGGCGACGGTGAGCGTGCGCACGTCGGGGGAGCGCACGAAGCCGGGCGGCCCGGTCAGCAGCGAGGCCCACAGCCGTCCCCGCTCGTCGGCGGCGCCGACGACGATCATCCGGCGCTGTTCCAGGAAAGCCGCGGCGACGGCCGGCACGTCGTCACGGATGCCGCGCCCGACGTGGTCGGCGCGGACGAGGACGCCGGCGCGGGCCTGTACGGCCCGTTCGCCGGGGTGGTACGTGCTCGACGGGGCTGTCGTCATGCCGGGTCCTTCCTGGGTGGGGCGGGTCGGATCGGGACGTGCGCGTGGGTCCTTCGCGCGGTGGTGCGGCGGTGCGGTCGCGTGCTCAGAAGAATCCGCAGGTGGGAGCAGCCTCGTGGGGCGCGGGGGCGGTGCCGGCGCCGGAGTCGGTGAAGATCTCCAGCCGGATGCCGTCCGGGTCGGCGAAGAAGATGCCGCCGGACGAGCCGCCCTCCCGGTGGGGGACCACACCGTCGTGGGCGAAGGAGGCGCCGAGCCCGCGCAGTACGTCCTCGGCGGCGCGGACCTCCTCGACCGAGTCGACCCGGAAGGACAGGTGGTGCAGGCCCGGCCGGGAGACGGCGAAGTCGCCCTCGCTCTGCTGCCACAGGGTCAGAACGAGGGTCCCGCCCAGGGACAGGAACGCCCAGCGGCGCTCCCCGTCGGCGCCCTCGGCGGCCTCGAATCCGAAGACCCGCTGGTAGAAGGCCACGGAGCGGTCGAGGTCGGTGACGTTGAGTCCGACGTGGCCCGTGTGCAGGGAGGCGGGTGCGGCGGCGGTGGACATGAGGCGGTGGCTCCCTCGGTCGTGGTCGCCCGGCCCGTCCAGGCTAACCGTTCTTTACGAACGTAAGGGTTAGCCTGGGTGGAGTCAACCAGTGTCAGTCGTCGAAAGGGTTAGGGTGAGGTCCATGCCGCCCGTGATCGACCCGCGTCCGCTGCTCGGGGAACCCGTCTCGCTCGACCTCCTCAACACCCGGTGGATGGCGGGTGACGAGGTACGGGACCTGCTGACCGGGCCCGACGGCCTGACGGTCTGGCTGGAGGCGAACGGGCTGGCGGGACGCTGCCCGGACGACGCGGCGGCGCTGGAGGCCGTGCTGGCCGCTCGCGAGGCGCTCGCGGTGGCGGTGCGCGACCCCGGGGCGCCGTCGCGGGAGGCCCTGGACGGGCTCAACGCCGTACTCGCCCATGGGCGGGTACGGCGCTTCGTCGGCCCGGACGGACGTCCGGCGGAGGAGGTCGAGACCGACCTCCCGGCCTGGCGGGCAGCGTGGATCGCCGTCGACGACTACCTGGGGCTGCTGGCCGCCGATCCGGCGCGGATCCGGGCCTGCGCCCACGACCGGTGCATCCTGCACTTCTTCGACACGTCGCAGAACCGCAGGCGCCGCTGGTGCTCCATGGCGGTGTGCGGCAACCGCGCCAAGGCGTCGCGCCATCACGCGCGCACAAAGGAGCCCCGTCCGGAGTGACAGGGCTACTCCGGACGGGGCGCTGGTGTGGGCTCGCGGATCAGGCCGGGCGGCGGACCTCGATGACCCGGAAGCGGTTCGCGACGAAGGCGCCGTCGCACAGCGCGGCGTTGGCGGCCGGGTTGCCGCCGGAGCCGTGGAAGTCGGAGAACGCGGCCGTCTGGTTCACGTACACCCCGCCGGTCAGGTTGAGGGAGAGCTGGGCGGCCTCCTCCAGGCAGACCTCCTCGGCCTTCCGCTCCACCTCGGGGGAGGTCGTGTACGCGCCGACCGTCATCGCGCCCTTCTCGCGCACCGTGCGGCGCAGGAGCTCCAGCGCGTCGTCCGTGGAGTCCACGGCCACGGCGAAGGACACCGGGCCGAAGCACTCCGACATGTAGGCCGCCTCGTCGTCCGGCTTGGCGCCGTCCAGCTTGACCATCAGCGGGGTACGGACCACGGCGCCGGGGAACTCGGGGTGCGCGACCTCGCGCGAGGCGAGGGAGACCTCGCCGAGGGAGGCGGCGGCCTCCAGCCGGGCCTTGACGTCGGGGTTGACCAGGGCGCCGAGCAGGGCGTTGGCGCGGGCGTCGTCGCCGAGCAGGCCGCTCACGGCCGCCGCGAGGTCGGCCGTCACCTCGTCGAAGCTCTTGTGCCCGGCGTCGGTCGCCACGCCGTCACGGGGGATGAGGAAGTTCTGCGGGGTGGTGCACATCTGACCGCTGTAGAGCGACAGCGAGAAGGCCAGGTTGGAGAGCAGGCCCTTGTAGTCGTCCGTGGAGTCGATCAGGACGGTGTTGACGCCGGCCTTCTCGGTGTAGACCTGCGCCTGGCGGGCGTTGGCCTCCAGCCAGTCGCCGAAGGCGGTGGAACCGGTGTAGTCGATGATGCGGATCTCCGGCCGCAGGGCCAGCGTCTTGGCCAGGCCCTCGCCCGGGCGCTCGGCGGCCAGGCACACCAGGTTCGGGTCGAAGCCGGCCTCGGCGAGCACCTCGCGCGCGATGCGCACGGTCAGCGCCAGCGGCAGCACGGCCCGCGGGTGCGGCTTGACCAGCACCGGATTGCCGGTGGCCAGCGAGGCGAACAGGCCCGGGTAGCCGTTCCACGTCGGGAAGGTGTTGCAGCCGATCACCAGGGCGACGCCGCGCGGCACCGCGGTGAACTCCTTGCGCAGGACCAGCGGGTCCCGCTTGCCCTGCGGCTTGGTCCACTCGGCCGCGCCCGGGGTGCGCACCTGCTCCGCGTAGGCGTACGCGACGGCTTCCAGGCCGCGGTCCTGGGCGTGGGGGCCACCGGCCTGGAAGGCCATCATGAAGGCCTGGCCGGAGGTGTGCATGACCGCGTGGGCCAGCTCCGTGGTGCGCGCGTTGATCCGCGCCAGGATCTCCAGGCAGACCAGGGCGCGCGTCTCGGGCCCGGCCTCGCGCCAGGCCGGCATCGCCGCCCGCATCGCGGGGAGCAGCACGTCCACGTCGGGATGCGGGTACTCCACGCCGAGCTCGATGCCGTACGGGGAGACCTCGCCGCCGGTCCAGCCGTCGGTGCCGGGCTGGTCCAGGTCGAAGCGGGTGCCGTGGAGGGCGTCGAACGCGGTCCTGCCGGTCTCGGCGTCGGCGTATGCCTTGGGGTGCTCGGGGTACGGAGACCAGTACTCGCGAGTACGGATTGCCTCGAGGGCCTTGTCGAGTGTCTCGCGATGCTTTTCGATCAGCGGGACAGCGGTGAGAACGGCAGCCATGGGGGCCAACTCCTCGTCGAGCTGGTGCTACGGGTGGGCAGGGTGCTGGCAACACGGCTAGATTAACCGAATGTTCGGTCGGGACAAGGGGGCCTGCCGAAGCTGTGGACAAGTGGCGAGGAGCAGAGGCGACGATGAGTGCTCTTGACCGATCCAGCACGATCGCGGTTGTCGGCACGGGCACCATGGGCCAGGGAATCGCCCAGGTCGCACTGGTCGCGGGCCACTCGGTACGGCTCTACGACGCCGGGCCGGGCCGCGCCGAGCAGGCCGAGCGGGCCATAGCGGAGCGGCTGGACCGGCTGGTGGAGAAGGGCCGCATGACCGCCGCGGAGCGCGACGCGGCACGCGGCCGGCTGGCGGCCGCGCAGGCGATCGAGGACCTGGCGGGCGTGTCGCTGGTCGTCGAGGCGATCCTGGAGGAGCTCGGCGCCAAGCAGCAGCTCTTCACCGCGCTGGAGAGCGTGGTTCCCGAGGACTGCCTGCTGGCCACCAACACCTCGTCCCTGTCGGTCACCGCCGTGGGCGGCGCCCTGCGCCTTCCGGGCCGTTTCGTGGGCCTGCACTTCTTCAACCCCGCGCCGCTGCTCCCTCTGGTGGAGGTGGTCTCCGGCGCCGCCACCGACGAGGCGGCCGCCCAGGTCGCGTACGACACCGCCGCCGCCTGGGGCAAGACGCCGGTGCGCTGCACCGACACCCCCGGCTTCATCGTCAACCGCGTCGCGCGCCCCTTCTACGCCGAGGCGTTCCGGCTGTACGAGGAGCGGGTCGCGGACCCGGCCACCATCGACGCCGTGCTGCGGGAGAGCGGCGGCTTCCGTATGGGGCCCTTCGAGCTGACGGACCTGATCGGCCAGGACGTGAACGAGGCCGTCACGCGGTCGGTGTGGGATTCCTACTTCCAGGACCCGAAGTTCACCCCCTCCCTCGCGCAGCGCCGCCTGGTGGAGTCCGGGCGGCTGGGCCGCAAGGCGGGGCACGGGTGGTACGACCACACGCCGGGCGCGCCCCTGCCCGAGCCGCACACGGCCGGGCCTGAGAAGCCGCCTTCCAAGGTGACCGTGCGCATGAGCGCTTCCGGGCCGGCCGCAGTGCTGCCCGAGCTGATCGCCGAGGCGGGCATCGAGGTGGTGGCCGGCGACTTCTCCGACCCCTTCGACGCCTGGGTGGAACTGCCCGGGGGCGGGCAGCTGTACCTGGCCAACGGGGTCGCGGCCACGCCGGACCCCACCGAGAGGGACCGGCCGGGCGACTGGGTGCAGTTCGACCTGGCGCTGGACTACCGTGCCGCCACCCGCGTCGCCCTCGCCCCGGCCGACACCGCCCGCCCGGAGACGGTCCGGGCCGCGATCGGGCTCTTCCAGGCGCTGGGCAAGAAGGTCAGCGTCATCGACGACGCACCGGGCATGATCGTCGCGCGCACCGTGGCGATGCTCGTGGACTTCGCCGCGGACGCGGTGGCCCGCGGCGTGGCGTCGCCGCAGGACATCGACGCCGCGATGCGGATGGGTGTGAACTACCCGCGCGGTCCGCTGGCGTGGGGGGACGAACTGGGTCCGGCGTGGGTCGTCGATGTGCTGCGCAGTCTGGACGAGGCCTGCCCCACCGGCCGTTACGCGCCGTCCCGCCTGCTGATCCGCCGAGCGGCCGCCGAGGGGAGACTGCTCTAATCATGACCATGGCACAGCGCGACACCCCCGCCCCCAAGCGGGACACCTACACTCCGGACTCGCTGCTGGCCGTCGCCGTGCGGGTCTTCAATGAGCGCGGCTACGACGGCACGTCCATGGAGCATCTGTCGCAGGCCGCCGGCATCTCCAAGTCCTCCATCTACCACCATGTGCGGGGCAAGGAGGAGCTCTTGCAGCGGGCCGTCGGGCGTGCCCTGGACGGGCTGTTCGGCATCCTGGAGGAGCCGGAGGCGCGGCGCGGGCGCGCTGTCGAGCGGCTGGAGTACGTCACGCGGCGCACCACCGAGGTGCTGATGGCGGAACTGCCCTACGTCACCCTGCTGCTGCGGGTGCGCGGCAACACCAAGACCGAGCGCTGGGCCATGGAGCGCCGCAGGGAGTTCGACCACCGGGTCGCCGCCCTGCTGAAGGCCGCGGTGGCGGAGGGCGACCTGCGGGCGGACGTGGCGCCGAGGCTCGCCACCAGGCTGCTCTTCGGAATGATCAACTCCCTGGTCGAGTGGTACCGGCCCCATGTGCCCGGCACCGGGGGCGCGGCGGACGCCGGGGCTCCGGCGGAAGCGCCCGAGCAGGAGGACGCGGCGGTCGTGGACGCCGTGGTGCGGTTGGCGTTCGACGGGCTGCGGATATCTTGACGTTGGTCTAGTCCAACCTCCACGCTCGGGGCCATGTCATTCATGGTCCGAGTCCGTGTGTGCGCCCCGTTGGCCGCCGTCCTGCTGCTCGCGGGGTGCGGGGGCGGAGGCGACGGGAAGGCCGCTGCCGAGGCCACGCCACCGGAGGACTTCGGGTGCCTCACCGAGGCCCAGGCGAAGGCGGGGAGCACGTCCTACGACGACACCGAGGGCAACCCGGTGGACGCCTGGCTCGGGGGCAAGGGCGCCGCCGCCGTGCTGCTGATGCACCAGTCGGACGGCGACCTGTGCCAGTGGATGCCGCAGGCGGACCTGCTGGTCGAGGACGGCTACCGCGTCCTGGTCGTCGACTCCAACGGGAGCGAGGTGCCGGAGGTCGTCGCCGGGGTGAAGCTGCTGCGCGCCAAGGGCGCCCGGCACGTGCTGCTCATGGGCGCGTCCAAGGGCGGCACGGGAGTCCTGGCGGGGGCCGTGGAGGTGAGCCCGCCGGTGGACGCCGTGGTCTCGCTGTCCGCCCCCGAGTACTACGGGGTGACGGACGCCGGTTCGGCGGTGCCCCGCCTGACGGCGCCGGTGCTCTACATGGCCGCGGCCGGCGACACCCGGTTCGCGGAGGCGGGCAAGGCCCTGCACAAGGCGACGAAGAAGGCCCCCGAGAACCGGCTGGAGATCGTCAACGGTCCCATGCACGGGGTGGGCATGCTCACCGACGACGCCAACTGGGCCACCGTCACGGACTTCCTGGCGAAGTACGCGGGCGGGGGCGGCGGCGCCGGCTAGTCGGTCAGCACGCGGTCGGTCTCCTCGAAGACCAGCAGGGTGCGGCTGCTGAGCACCTCCGGCACCGCCTGGATCCGGGTGAGCACCAGCTCCCGCAGGCTGCGGTTGTCCGGGGTGTGCACCAGCATCAGCACGTCGAAGTCCCCGCTGACCAGGGCGATGTGCGCGACCCCCGGCAGTTCCATCAGCTTTTCGCGCACGGTGCGCCAGGAGTTCTGGACGATCTTCAAGGTGATGTACGCGGACGCTCCCTGACCTGCCCGCTCGTGGTCGACGCGGGCGGTGAAGCCGCGGATGACGCCGTCCTCGATGAGCCGGTTGATGCGGGCGTAGGCGTTCGCCCGCGACACGTGGACCCGCTCGGCGACCGACCGTATCGACGCCCGGCCGTCCTCCTGCAGGTAGCGCAGGATCGCGCGGTCGATCGCGTCCAGCGGCCGGACCGCCGCCGCGGGGTCGGACGCCGCGGCGCTCTGGGTTTCGGGGGAGGTCCCCCGAGAAATTTGGGAATCCGTCACGCCCCCGAGCCTCCCTGTCATGGACGTACTGGCTCCATCTCAGGCTGTGCAGAACCGTTTGTCCACAGGCGGAACACACCTGTAGCCAAAATGCCTCCGGCGACCGAACAATCGGTAGGGGAAGCGATACCCGCTGCCCCGATACGAACACGCCCACGAGGAGGTGCTCGCGATGACCGTCCTGGACCAGCCTGTCTGGCACCCCCGCACCGATCCGGCGCCGCTGCTGCCCGATGCCGAGCCGTACCGGCTGCTCGGCACCCCGGCGGCCGGCGCCCTCGATGCCGGACTCCTGACCTCGATGTACGGACAGCTGGTGCGCGGCCGCCGCTACAACCGGCAGGCCACCGCGCTGACGAAGCAGGGCCGGCTCGCCGTGTACCCCTCCAGCACCGGTCAGGAGGCCTGCGAGATCGCCGCCGCGCTCGCCCTGGAGCCGCGGGACTGGCTGTTCCCCAGCTATCGCGACACCCTCGCCGCCGTCGCCCGCGGCGTCGACCCCGTCGAGGCGCTGACCCTGCTGCGCGGCGACTGGCACACCGGCTACGACCCCCACGAGCACCGCGTCGCCCCCCTCAGCACCCCGCTGGCCACCCAGCTCCCGCACGCGGTGGGCCTCGCGCACGCCGCCCGCCTCAAGGGCGACGACGTCGTGGCGCTCGCCATGGTCGGCGACGGCGGCACCAGCGAGGGCGACTTCCACGAGGCGCTCAACTTCGCCGCCGTCTGGCGCGCGCCCGTGGTCTTCTTCGTGCAGAACAACGGCTTCGCCATCTCGGTGCCCCTCGCCAAGCAGACGGCCGCGCCCTCGCTGGCGCACAAGGCCGTCGGATACGGCATGCCCGGCCGCCTCGTGGACGGAAACGACATAGCCGCCGTGCACTCCGTGCTCACCGAGGCGGTCGCCCGCGCCCGTCAGGGCGGCGGACCCACCCTGGTGGAGGCCGTCACCTACCGCATCGACGCCCACACCAACGCCGACGACGCCACCCGCTACCGCGAGGACGCCGAGGTCGAGGCCTGGCGCGAGCACGACCCGATCGCCGTGATGGAGCGCGCGCTGCGCTCCCGCGACCTGCTCGACGACGCGCTGACCGCCCAGGCCGAGAAGGACGCCGAGGCCATGGCCGCCGATCTGCGCGAGCGCATGAACCAGGACCCGGTCCTGGACCCGATGGATCTGTTCGCCCACGTCTACGCCGAGCCCACCCCGCAGCTGCGGGAGCAGGCGGCGATGCTGCAGGCCGAGCTGGAGGCCGAGGCCCAGTCATGACCACCGCAACCACGACCCCGGTCGCCGCCGCGCGCAAGCCCGCGACCATGGCGCAGGCCCTCAACCGGGCCCTGCGCGACGCCCTCGCCGACGACCCGGACGTCCATCTCTTCGGCGAGGACATCGGCACCCTCGGCGGTGTCTTCCGCATCACCGACGGCCTCGCCGCCGAGTTCGGCGACACCCGGTGCACCGACACCCCGCTCGCCGAGGCCGGCATCCTCGGCACGGCCGTCGGGATGGCGATGTACGGCATGCGCCCCGTCGTCGAGATGCAGTTCGACGCGTTCGCCTACCCCGCGTTCGAGCAACTGGTCAGCCATGTGGCCCGGATGCGCAACCGCACGCGCGGCACGATGCCGCTGCCGATCACCATCCGCGTGCCCTACGGCGGCGGCATCGGCGGCGTGGAGCACCACAGCGACTCCTCCGAGGCGTACTACACCCACACCCCCGGCCTGCACGTCGTCACCCCGGCCACGGTCGCCGACGCCTACGGGCTGCTGCGCGCCTCGATAGCGTCCGACGACCCGGTGATCTTCCTGGAGCCCAAGCGGCTGTACTGGTCCAAGGCCGACTGGTCGGCGGAGGCACCGGAGGAGGTCGCGCCGATCGGCAGGGCCGTGGTCCGGCGTCCCGGCCGCTCGGCGACGCTCATCACCTACGGCCCCTCGGTGCCGGTCTGCATGGAGGCCGCGGAGGCCGCCGTGCAGGAGGGCTGGGACCTGGAGGTCGTGGACCTGCGCAGCCTGGTGCCCTTCGACGACGAGACGGTGGCGGCGTCGGTGCGGCGCACCGGGCGCGCGGTGGTCGTCCAGGAGGCGTCCGGCTTCGGCGGCATCGGCGCGGAGATCGCCGCCCGGGTCACCGAGCGGTGCTTCCACCATCTGGAGGCCCCGGTCCTGCGGGTCGCCGGCTTCGACATCCCGTATCCGCCGCCGATGCTGGAGCGGCACCACCTGCCCGGTGTCGACCGCATCCTCGACACGGTCGGCCGGCTGCAGTGGGAGGGGGCGTGATGGCCGTCGTCCGCGAGTTCGCGCTGCCCGACCTCGGGGAGGGCCTGACCGAGGCCGAGATCGTGCGGTGGATGGTGCAGGTCGGTGACGTCGTCGCCATCGACCAGCCGGTGGTCGAGGTGGAGACGGCCAAGGCCGTGGTCGAGGTGCCGTGCCCCTACGGGGGAGTCGTCACCGCCCGGTTCGGCGAGGAGGGCGAGACCCTTGACGTCGGACGCCCGCTGATCACCGTCGCGGTGGAGTCCCAGGAGGCGGTCCCGGTCGGTGCCGACGGGGCCTCCCCCGACGGGGACTCCGGCTCGGGCAACGTCCTGGTCGGCTACGGGACGAGCGGCCCCGCGGCCCGGCGTCGCCGGGTCCGCCAGGCCCTCGCACCCGCTTCCACGGGGACCGCTCCGGCGACCGTCCCCCGGTCCGCCCCTACCCCGGCCCCGGCCCCCGCCTCCGCCGCGGGCTTCGTGGTGGACGAGGGGGTGACCGGACCGGTGGCGGTCATCTCGCCGCTGGTGCGGCGCATCGCCCGCGAGCACGGGCTCGACCTGCGCGCGCTGAAGGGGTCCGGGCCCGACGGGCTGATCCTGCGCGCGGACGTCGAGCGCGCGATCACCGCGGCCGCCGTGCCGGTGACCGCGGCCGCCACCGCCACCACGACGCCGGCCGTCGAGGGCACCCGCATCCCGCTCAAGGGCATCCGGGGAGCCGTCGCCGAGAAGCTCAGCCGCAGCCGCCGGGAGATCCCGGACGCCACGTGCTGGGTGGACGCCGACGCCACCGAACTGCTCGCGGCGCGGGCCGCGATGAACGCGGCGGGCGGTCCCAAGGTGTCCGTCCTCGCCGTGCTGGCGCGGATCTGCACGGCCGCGCTCGCCCGTCACCCCGACCTCAACGCCACGGTGGACACCGAGCGCGGCGAGATCGTCCGGCTGCCCGCGGTTCACCTGGGCTTCGCCGCCCAGACCGACCGCGGCCTGGTCGTCCCCGTCGTCCGGGACGCGCAGGCGCGCAGTACGGAGGAGCTCTCGGCTGAGATCGCCCGGCTCACCGAGGCCGCGCGGGCCGGCCGTCTGACCCCGGCCGAACTGACCGGCGGCACCTTCACGCTCAACAACTACGGCGTCTTCGGCGTCGACGGCTCGACGCCGATCATCAACCACCCCGAGGCAGCGATGCTGGGAGTCGGCCGTATAGCGCCCAAGCCATGGGTGCACCAGGGGGAGCTGGCGGTGCGTCAGGTCGTGCAGCTGTCGTTCACGTTCGACCACCGGGTGTGCGACGGCGGGACCGCCGGCGGATTCCTGCGCTATGTCGCCGACTGCGTGGAGCAGCCTGCGGTCCTGCTGCGGGGGGTGTGAGCGCCTCGCGTGGGGCCATACTCCGGGCATGACTTCGCAGCCGGGTGCGGCCGTACCCCATGACGAGCCCTTCGACGCGGTCGTCCTCGCCGGGGGTGCCGCGCGGCGCCTCGGCGGGGCCGACAAGCCCGGACTTCCGGTCGCGGGACGGGCGTTGATCGACCGTGTCCTGGACGCGTGCGCCGGCGCGGGTACGACGGTCGTCGTCGGCCCGCGCCGTGCGACCAGCCGCCCGGTCGTCTGGGCCCGTGAGGAGCCGCCCGGCGGCGGCCCGCTGCCCGCCCTCGCGGCGGGACTGGGCGCGGGTGTCACCGCCGACGTGGTGCTGGTGCTCGCCGCCGACCTGCCCTTCCTGTCCCCCACGACGGTGCGGGCGCTGCTCGCGGCGCTCGGCGGGCGGGACGGCGGGCAGGGCCACGACGGCGTCGTCCTCACCGACCCGGACGGTCGCGACCAGCCGCTGGCGGCGGCCTACCGCGCGGAGTCGCTGCGGCGTGAGATCGCCCTGCTCGCCACGGAGCACGGCGGCCTGTCCGGCCTGCCGCTGCGCCTGCTCACCGCGGAACTGCGGCTGCTGCGGCTGGCCGATCCCACCGGACAGGCCTCCTTCGACTGCGACACCTGGGACGACCTCTCCACAGCGAGGGCCCGCATCAGGGAGCATGGGACCGTGCTGGACGAATGGATTGCCACTGTCAAGGCGGAACTGGGCATCGACCTCGACGTCGACACCGGTGTACTGCTGGATCTCGCGCGCGACGCCGCGCACGGCGTGGCGCGCCCCGCGGCGCCCCTGACCACCTTCCTGGTCGGCTACGCGGCCGCCACGGCCGGTGGCGGCGAGCAGGCCGTCGCCGAGGCCGCCCGGCGCGCTGCCGAGCTGGCCGAACGCTGGGCCAAGGAGGCGGACGCCGGGGAAGCGGAGGCATGAGCGTTCCCGACGGGGCCCGCTGCCGGAACGCCGGGAACGCCGGGAACGCCGGGAACGCCGGGAACACCGGGAACGGCCGGGACACCGCGCCACCCGTCGACCTCGCGGCCGCCGAGGCGGCGGTCGACGACGAGCTGGAGCAGGCCCTCGCCCTCGCCAACGCGCGCCGCGGCCCCGTCCGGTACGCCGCGGCGAGCCCGCGCACGGACGCCACCGCCCCGGCGCCCCTCGCCCCCCAGGACACCGACATCCCGCATCCCCCGCACCCTCCTCACGCCCACCACGACACCTCCTGGCCCGAAGCCCGCCGCATCGCCACCGCCGCGGGCTCGCCCCTCCGGCGCGAACTCAGGCCGCTCGCACAGGCCTTGGGCTGCGCCCTCGCCGAGCCGTTGACGGCGCTGACCGACCTGCCGTCCTTCGACACCTCCGCGATGGACGGCTGGGCCGTCGCCGGGCCGGGCCCCTGGCGGCCCGAGGGCCGGGTGCTGGCCGGTGAACGCGCCCTCGCCGCGCTGCCGGACGGCCACGCGACCGGCATCGCCACCGGCGCCCTGCTCCCGGCCGGGACGACCGCCGTGCTGCGCAGCGAGTACAGCCGCCTCGGCCCGGACGGTCTGCTGCACGCCACGCGGGGCGGCCCCGGGCCCGGACAGGACGTGCGCCCGCGGGGCCAGGAATGCCGCAGCGGCGACGAGTTGCTGGCCACCGGCGCCCTCGTCACGCCCGCCGTGCTGGGCCTGGCCGCCGCGGCGGGCTACGACGAACTGCCGGTGACGGTCCGCCCGACCGTCGAGGTCCTCGTCATCGGCGACGAGTTGCTGGACCGCGGCGTTCCCGGTTCCGGCCGGGTGCGGGACGCGCTGGGCCCCCTGCTGCCCGCCTGGCTCGCCGCGCTGGGTGCCGACGTCGTCACGTCCCGCCGACTGAAGGACGACGCCGACCTGCTGCGCGAGGCCGTCACGGGGTCCGGCGCCGATCTGGTGGTCACCACGGGCGGCACGGCGGGCGGCCCGGTCGACTTCGTGCACCCCGTGCTCTCGCGCATCGGCGCGCGGCTGCTCGTCGACGGTGTCGCCGTACGGCCGGGCCATCCCATGCTGCTCGCCGAACTCCCGGGTGATGGCGGTCATTTGGTGGGCCTTCCGGGGAATCCCCTGGCCGCCGTCTCCGGGGTGCTCACGCTGATCGTGCCCCTGGTGCGCAGGCTCGCGGGGCGGCCGGCGGCGGTGCCCTCGGCGGTCCGGCTGACCGGCGACGTGCCCGGCCACCCCACGGACACCCGGCTGGTGCCGGTGATCCTGGACGAGGAGTCGCGGGCGGTCCCGCTGCGCTTCAGCGGGCCGGCCATGCTGCGCGGCATCGCCACCGCCGACGGGATGGCCGTCATCCCGCCCGGCGGGGCCGCCAAGGGCGACACCACGGCCGTGCTGGAGACCGGCTGGGGGCGCCTGTGACCCCGACGCCGGGCGGTTCCGACGACCCGCCCGGTCCGGGCGGTCCGGGTCGCCGGCCCCGGCCGGGAGGACGCTACGTCCAGGGCGGTCAGGACGGGGCGCAGTTGCTCCGGCTGCCGCACAACGCCCCCCGCAGCCCGCTGCGGCAGGTCGCCCAGCGTCTCGTGTACGCGCTGGCCTGCCTGTTCGCCACCGTCGCCATCGTCTACGCCGACCGCGGGGGGTACCACGACAACGCGGGCGGCCCGATGTCGTTCCTGGACTGCCTGTACTACGCCACCGTCACCCTCTCCACCACCGGCTACGGCGACATCGTCCCCTACAGCGCGGGCGCCCGGCTGACCAATGTGCTGCTGGTGACGCCGCTGCGCGTGCTCTTCCTGATCATCCTGGTCGGCACCACGCTCGAAGTGCTCACCGAACGCACCCGCGAGCAGTACCGCCAACAGCGCTGGAGGTCCTCGGTGCGCGACCACACCGTCATCGTCGGATACGGCACGAAGGGCCGGTCCGCCGCCAGGACGCTGACCGGTCACGGCGTGCCCGCCAAGAACATCGTGGTCGTCGACCCCGAGCCCAGGGCGGTGGACGCCGCGGTGGCCGCCGGGTTCGCCGGCGTGACGGGCGACGGCACGCGCAACGGCGTCCTGATGCGGGCGGAGATCCAGCGCGCCAAGGAGCTCATCATCGCCGCGCAGCGCGACGACACCGCCGTCCTGGTCGCCCTGACGGCGCGTCAGCTCAATCCGCGGATCACCATCGTCGCCTCCGTTCGCGAGGAGGAGAACGCCCCGCTGCTGCGGCAGTCGGGGGCGAACGCCGTAGTCACCAGTTCCGGGGCGGCGGGGCGGCTGCTCGGGATGTCGATGCTCAGCCCCAGCGCGGGCGAGGTGATGGAGGAGCTGATCACCTACGGCAGCGGTCTGGACCTCATCGAGCGTCCCGTCACCAAGGCCGAGGCCGGGCGGGCGCCGCGGGAGATCGGCGACCTGGTGGTGGCCGTGAAGCGCGGCCACCGGCTGCTGGACCACGACGACTCCGAGGCGGCCGAGCTCCAGCTGACCGACCGGGTCATCGTCATCCATAGGGTGGACCGACGGGACCCGATTCCGCCCGGGCAGAGGTAGCGTCGGCTTCATGCATGCGATCACGATCCCCGAACCCGGCGGCCCGGAAGCGCTTGTCTGGACCGAGGTCCCCGATCCCGTACCGGCCGAGGGCGAGGTGCTGGTCGACGTGGTGGCCAGCGCCGTCAACCGGGCCGACCTTCTGCAGCGGCAGGGCTTCTACGACCCGCCGCCCGGCACGTCCGCCTACCCCGGTCTTGAGTGCTCGGGGCGGGTCGCCGCGCTCGGCCCCGGCGTCACCGGCTGGACCGTGGGCGACGAGGTCTGCGCGCTGCTGGCCGGCGGCGGCTATGCGGAGAAGGTCGCCGTGCCGGTCGGCCAGCTGCTGCCCGTCCCCAAGGGGGTGTCGCTCGTGGAAGCGGCCGCCCTGCCGGAGGTGGTGTGCACGGTGTGGTCGAACGTCTTCATGGTGGCCCACCTGCGCCCGGGCGAGACGCTGCTCGTGCACGGCGGTTCCAGCGGTATCGGCACCATGGCGATCCAGCTGGCCAAGGCCGTGGGCGCGAAGGTCGCCGTCACGGCCGGCAGCGCGGCCAAGCTGGAGCGCTGCCGTGAACTCGGCGCCGACCTCGGGATCGACTACCACGACCAGGACTTCGTGCCGGCCGTACGGGACGTGTTCGGCGGCGCGGACGTCATCCTCGACATCATGGGCGCCAAGTACCTGGACCGGAACATCGACGCCCTCGCGGTGAACGGCCGGCTGGCCGTCATCGGCCTGCAGGGCGGTGTCAAGGGCGAGCTCAACCTCGGCAAGCTGCTCGCCAAGCGGGCCGCGGTCACGGCGACCTCGCTGCGCGGGCGCCCGCTGGAGGAGAAGACGGCGATCGTCGCCGCCGTCCGCGAGCACGTGTGGCCGCTGTTCGAGACGGGCGCTGTGGCCCCGGTCGTGGACTGCACCCTCCCCATGGAGCAGGCCGCGCAGGCGCACCGCGTGGTCGAGGAGAGCTCCCACGTGGGCAAGGTCCTTCTGACGGTCTAGGCAGCCGGGACCCAAGGTGCCCGGGTCGGTTCCCCGTGTGACGCTGGGCGCATGGACTGGCGACGTGCGGTGGCGGCTGCCTCCGCCGTCGTCGCCGGGCTCGGTGTCACCGGGGCCGCCGCGCCCGGCCCCGCGCCCAGCGCCTCGCCCACGGCCGGCCTGGCCGGGAGCGTGCCCGGCGAGGGGCGGAGGCATCCCGGCCGCCCGGAGCGGCCGCCGGCGGAGCCGAGCGAGCAGCCGGTGCCGCAGGGGCCGCGGCAGGTCTTCGACGACGGGGAGACCTCCGGTCCCGAGGCCGTGCCCAGCCCCACGGGTCGGGTGCTGGAGGTGCTGCCGCTGGGCGCCGGGCTGCTCCTGATCGGCCTGGGCCTGGGGTTCCTGGGGTGGCGGCTGCGGCGCGGGGCCTGAGGTCCGCCGGGCAGCGTGGTCGGGCGGACCACGCGGAGGGCGGTGGGCCGCGCGGCGTCCTGGCGGCGGGCTGCCCGCGGGCAGGAGGCCGGCCATCCCGCTCCCGCCGCACCCCATCAGGAAGCCTCCCGCCCCCCGATCCCGGTAGGCGCTCCCCCCGCCCGCCGGGCTGCGCGACGTCCGGTGGGGGTAGCGGATGCTTTCAGGGGGCAGAAAACCTTCGCAAGCGCCGGTGCGCGACAATGGCGGCATGGAGATGCCGATGAACGAACGGTCGCAGGAGAGCCCGCAGGTCCTGGTCGTCGGCCCGGACGGGATGGCCCTCGGCGGCGGACACGCCGGACGCGCCGGAGAAGGCGACGAGCAGCGCGAGGTCCCCGTGACGGAGATGGTCGAACAGCCCGCGAAGGTCATGCGGATCGGCAGCATGATCAAGCAGCTTCTGGAGGAGGTCAAGGCGGCGCCGCTTGACGAGGCCAGCCGGGCCCGCCTGAAGGAGATCCACCACAGCTCCGTCAAGGAGCTGGAGGCGGGGCTGGCCCCCGAGCTGGTCGAGGAGCTGGAGCGGCTGTCGCTGCCCTTCGCCGAGGACGGCGTGCCGAGCGACGCCGAGCTGCGGATCGCGCAGGCGCAGCTGGTGGGCTGGCTGGAGGGCCTCTTCCACGGCATCCAGACGGCGCTGTTCGCGCAGCAGATGGCGGCCCGCGCCCAGCTGGAGCAGATGCGCCGCGCGCTGCCGCCCGGTGCCGTGCACGAGGGCGACGAGGACGGGCACCTGCCGGGCGGCGCCCGCTCGGGTCCGTACCTGTAGGCGGCGCGGCCGGTGCGCGGGCGGTCGTCCGCGCCGTGCCGGCGGGGCCACCTCCGTACTCGTAGGTACAGGGTGACGGGGGCCGGGAGCGGCCCTCGTGCCGCGCGGTCCGGCGAGTCCGTGCCCGGGGGCGTTGCCCGCGGCCGCCCGGCTCAGCCGCTCTCGCCGGTGGAGACCCAGATGGTGACGGTGTCCCCGGCCTTGAGCGGGTCGTAGCGCCGGGGCTGCTGGTCGATGACCGCGCCCTTGCCGTAGACCTGCTCGTTGCGGTACTTGACCTGGTACTTCCAGCCCGCTTCGGTCATGCAGGCCTTCACCGAGTCCACGTACTTGGTGAAGAAGTCCGGCATGATCACCGAGTTGTCGTCCTGGTAGTTCTTGGTGGCCTCGGTGCAGCGCGCGGCGTCGATGGTCCGGCTCTGGTCGGCCTGGCTGACGCCCGGCGCGGGCTGGTTGTCGTCGCCGGTGGGCTGGGAGGGGGTTCGCCCGGTGGACCGGTCGGTCGCGGGGGTGCTCGCCTGGTAGCCGTCCGTCGGCGTGCGGCCGCCGGCGCCGTTGTCGGCACCGGTGCCGTTGTCCTTGTTGAGCGAAAGGACGATGGCCACGACGACGACGATCGCGATGACCGCGACCGTGGCGCCGATCGCGACGACCGCGGTCGATCCCCCGCCGCCCCGTCTGCCGCCTCCGGAGGGATGGTTCGGCTGCAGCGTGTACGGGGTGGTGGAGTGCTGGGCGGGGTGCTGCTGCCCGCCGTTCTGCGGATATCCGTACGCGGGCCGGGACGCCGGCGGCGGGGTCTGCGCGGCCTGGCCCCAGCCGCCGTGGAGCGGGGCCTGCTGCGGGGTGTGCTGCGTGTGCTGAGGTGCCTGGTACGGCGCCGGCGGAGTCTGCGACTGGTGCGACTGGTGCGAGGGATGCGGCTGGTACGGCTGCCGCACGGGCGGTTGCGGGGTCCGCAGATCGCCCTGGACCGGCGGGAAGACCGCCTGCGAGACCGCCTCGCCGCGGCCGCGGGCCCGCGGGCCCTCGCCGATGATCAGCGGCGTCGTGCCGGCGCCCCGCTCGGGCGCGGCCACACGGTCCGTCTCGTCCTTCATCGCGTCGGCGGTCGGGAAGCGCTCGGCCGGGTTCTTCCGCAGGGCGCGGGCGACGAGCGCGTCCACGCCCGGCGTCACCACCCGGTTGAGCCCGGAGGGGGCCGGCGGCATCTCCTGGACGTGCTGGTAGGCGATGGACAGCGGGGAGTCGCCGTCGAAGGGCAGCCGCCCGGTGAGCAGCTCGAAGAGCATGCAGCCCACCGAGTACAGGTCGGAGCGCTCGTCCACGCCCCGGCCCAGCGCCTGCTCGGGGGAGAGGTACTGCGGGGTGCCGACCACCATGCCGGTCTGCGTCATCGACGTGACGCCGGACTGCATCGCGCGGGCGATGCCGAAGTCCATCACCTTGACGACGCCGCGGCGGGTCAGCATCACGTTGCCCGGCTTGATGTCGCGGTGGACCAGGCCCACGCTGTGGCTCTCCGAGAGCGCCGCCAGCACGTCGGAGACGATCTTCAGGGCCTTCTCCGTCGGCATCGCGCCGAACTGCGCGATGTCCTCGTCGAGTACCGTGCGCAGCGGCTTGCCCTCGACGTACTCCATGACGATGTACGGCACGACGGCGCCGTCGACGGTGTCCTCGCCGGAGTCGAAGACCGAGACGATGTTGGGGTGGTTGAGCTTCGCGACGGCCTGCGCCTCACGCCGGAACCGCTCGCGGAAGGACTGTTCGCGCCCGAGATCGGTGTGCAGGGTCTTGACGGCCACGGGCCGGTCGAGGACGGTGTCATGGGCCAGGTGCACCGAGGCCATGCCCCCCTGTCCCAGCAGGTCGCGCAGTACGTAGCGGCCACCGCCGACCGAACGCCCCGCATGCGTGCCCTGCGCGCCGTCCCCGCCCATACGTACCCGCCCCTTGAACGTCCCCCCGAGCGCACCAGGCGCACAAAGGCGTGTCCCGACCCTGACCGCCAAGTCTGCCCGACCCCCTACTCAGGTCAAGTTCGTTGACCTGTTCGTCACCGGATGCGTATGAATCCCTTCACAAGTGGCTCAGCCACACGACCGCCGCGGAACGCGGTAGCGTGGTGCGCCGGAGGACCCTGTACGGCGACGATCGACGGCGAGGACTGATGGCACAGACGACAGCCGCCGGCGGCACGGACGAGCCCTCTGCCGGTGGTGCGGGAGTGCCCGATTCGCCGGAGCACTGGGGTGCCTCGGGCCTGGTGGGTGACGGCCGTTACCGGCTGACCGGACGGCTGGGCCGCGGCGGCATGGCGGAGGTCTTCGCCGCCGAGGACGTACGGCTCGGGCGGACGGTGGCGGTGAAGCTGCTGCGCTCGGACCTGGCGGAGGACCCGGTCTCCAAGGCCCGCTTCACGCGCGAGGCGCAGTCCGTCGCCGGGCTCAACCACCACGCGGTGGTGGCGGTCTACGACACCGGCGAGGACGTCACGCCGAACGGCACCGTCCCGTACATCGTCATGGAGCTGGTCGAGGGCAGGACCATCCGCGACCTGCTGGTCGGCTCGGACGAGCCGCCGCCGGTGGACCAGGCCCTGATCATCGTCTCGGGCGTGCTGGAGGCACTGGCCTACAGCCACGCGCACGGCATCGTGCACCGGGACATCAAGCCCGCGAACGTCATCATCACCAACACCGGCGCGGTGAAGGTGATGGACTTCGGCATCGCGCGGGCGCTGCACGGCGCCTCCACCACGATGACCCAGACCGGCATGGTGATGGGCACCCCGCAGTACCTGTCGCCGGAGCAGGCGCTCGGCAAGACCGTCGACGCGCGCTCCGACCTGTACGCGACGGGCTGCCTGCTGTACGAACTCCTGGCGCTGCGACCGCCGTTCACCGGTGAGACCCCGCTTTCGGTGGTCTACCAGCACGTGCAGGACGAGGCCCGCCCGCCGTCGCAGACCAGCGACCGCGTGCCGCCGGAGCTGGACGGCCTGGTGCTGCACGCGCTGGCCAAGCACCCCGACGACCGTTTCCAGACGGCCGAGGAGATGCGCGGCGTCGTCCAGTACGCGCTGGGCATGCTGCACGACCGCGGCGGCCACACGGGCACCTGGGACACCGGTTTCGTGCCGGTGCACAACGGGGGTTCCACGCCGGCGATGGGCATGCCGGGCCAGTACGCCCAGCCGCACCCGGAGCACACCACGGCCGAGTTCCAGGCCCCGCTGCTGCTCGGGCCGCCCGGGGGCGACGGCGGCGACCACGGCGACCCCGGTTACGGCGATCCGCGTCCGCCCGGTGGGGGCGACGGCAACCGCTGGGTGAAACCGGCCCTGTTCGTGATCGCGGCCGTGCTCGCGGTGGCGCTCGGCGTCTGGTTCGCGGTCGCCCACTCCGGTGGCGGCGCCAAGCCCCCGACCGACCACGTGACGCCGACGCAGTCGCAGACGACGAAACAGTCCTCGGAGCCGAACGGGGAGCCCACGCAGGGCAGCACGCAGGACACCACGGGCACGGTCTCCGGCGAGCCACCGAGCAGCTCGACCCCGTCACTGTCCTCGACGCCCTCGTGGACACCCTCGCCGAGCCAGCCGACCACGACCGCGCCGACCACCCCGGCCACCTCCGCGCCGCCCAGCACGACGCCCAGCGCGCCGACTTCGGGTGACGCCAGCGAGGGCGGCAGCGGTGAGCCGGCCGGTGGCAACGGCGGGACCGCGGGCAACGGCGGCGCCGGCGGCTCGGGGGGCGACGGCGGTGACTCCGCCGCGGGCACCGACGGCGCGGGCGGCGTCACTCCGTGAAGGCGTCCATGACGGCCTCGTACGCCCCCGTCCACCAGACGATCAGGGCGGACGAGGCCGGGAAGAGCGGGTCGGCGCGCCGGTCGTCGCGCAGGTAGCGCCAGCTCAGCATCCAGAAGTCGTTGAGCCGTTCCCACCACACGCGGTGCACGGCGGCGGCGAGTTCGGCCTCCGGGACGTCGGCGGCGCGGCGGTAGGCGCGCGCGTAGGCGCGGATCTTGTCCAGTTCCAGGGTGCCGCCGGGCGTCACGAAGAAGATGGCGGCGGCCCGCACCGCCTCCTCCGCGCGCGGCTGCACGTCGAGCCGGTCCCAGTCGACGATGGCGACGGGCTCGTCCTCGCGGTAGAGCAGGTTCAGCGGGTGGAAGTCGCCGTGCACCCACCCGGTGACGGGTTCGGCCGCGTCGGGTTCCGGCGGACGCCGGTGGGCGTGCCGGTCGAGCAGCGCGCGCCGCTCCACCAGCCGGTACTCGGCGAGTTCGTCGAAGGCCTCGCGCGGCGCCTGGTCGCGCACCCGCCGCAGCAGCGTCCGGATGAGGGCGTAGGTGTCCTGCGGATCGGCGCCGGCGTGACCCCCCGCCGGGCGGCCCGGCTCCTCGCCGGGGGCGGGCTGCACTTGTGCGAGCAGGGTGTGGACGAGGCCGAGCAGGGCGCCCAGCCGCCGGGACTCGGCGGTGGTCAGTTCGCTGCCGTCGCGGTGCCGGCCCTCGATCCAGGGGTAGAGGGCGAAGCGGCGTCCGTCGAGTTCGGCGACGGTGCGGCCGTCGGAGTCGGGCAGCGGCGGGGCGACGGGCAGGCCGAGTGCGCCCAGGCGCTGGGTGGCGCGGTGCTGGCGGGCGATGACCGCGGAGTCGGCGGTGGCGGGTTCGACGTACAGCTTGAGGAAGAAGCTGCCGCGGGTGGTGGCCAGCCGGAAGCCCTTGTTGAGCAGGCCCGTGGCCACGGGTTCGCAGGACAGCGGATCGCCGGCGTCGGCGTATCGGCGCAGCAGGGCGTGCAGGGTCCCGCCGGAGGGCGGCGCCGTCGCCGTACTCCCGATCACCAGGCAGATGCTAGATCATTTCGGTGGTGGACTCGCGGGTCGAGGCGTACGTACACATAGCCCGGTGACGGGGTTGTATCGTTTCGAGTTTCTGTGCCGAAAAGTGCCCGCTGCTCGTCCGAGGGCTCGAAGGCCCGCGCCGTCCCGAGGAACTGCACCGCCCACCCGGCCTCCACGTCGTCCGCCTGGTAGGCGACGACGGTGCCGTCCACGCCCCAGGCGCGGCGGGTGCGGATCAGTACGGCGCCGTCGTGGACGACGTGCCGTGCGACGGCGATGTACGGCAGGGCCCGGCGGGTCAGCGCCAGCCGTCCGTACCGGACCCTTTCCAGCAACGCCAGCGCAGCGTGCCCCTCCTCGAACTCCATGGCTCCCACCTTGCCGGGGCGCTGGGCCGCCGGCGCAGAGCACTCCGCCCCCAGCTGCGGGGCCGATGGTCCCTTACCGGTCGGAATCGGGCGGCGGAACGGCGATGCCGGGAATGCCGAGCAGGCGGTCGCGCAGCACCGGGAAGTCGGCACGGGTCTTGGTGACGAGGCCGGGGTCGAGGTCGACGGTGAGGACCTCCTCGCCGGCGCCCGCCTCGCCGAGGACCGCGCCCCAGGGGTCGACGACCAGGCTGTGCCCGGCGAGCTCGACGCCCGCGTGCGTCCCGGCGGTTCCGCAGGCCAGGACGAAGGCCTGGGACTCCACGGCACGGGCGCGGGCGAGCAGGGTCCAGTGCTCGCGGCGGCGGGCGGGCCAGCCGGCGGGGAGGACGAGGAGTTCCGCGCCCGCGTCGACCAGCAGCCGGAACTGCTCGGGGAAGCGCAGGTCGTAGCAGGTGGCGAGGCCCACGCCGATGCCCTGGACCTCGGCGGTCACGATCCGGTCGCCGCCGCTCATGAGCACGGCCTCGCCGCGGTCGAAGCCGAAGCGGTGGATCTTGCGGTAGGTCGCCCGCAGTGCGCCGTCCGGGGAGAAGAGCAGGGAGGTGTTGTACAAGGAGCCGTCCGCGGCCCGTTCGACGACGGAGCCCGCGTGGAGCCAGACCCCGGCGTCGAGCGCGGCGGCGCTCATGACCTCGGCGGTGGGCCCGTCGAGCGGTTCGGCCTCGGTCTCGAAGAGGTCGGCGGCGAAGGCGCCGACCGGCCAGAGCTCGGGCAGCACGACCAGGTCGGAGCCGGCCCGGTCGCGGACGAGTGCGGCGGCGCGTTCGCGCCGGGCGTGCACCGGTTCCGCCGGGTCGACGTCGATCTGGATCAGGGAAACGCGCACGGTACCACCGCCCATGAGTCGGGACATCCTGCCGGGCCTACGATCGTCACACGAAAGCACTCCCGTGGTGTCACTGCGCAGCGTAATTTAAGGCGCACACCACGACCGCGCACCGACCGTCGAGGGGTCCCGTGACCGGCACCGTCCACAGCCAGCTCCAGCCGTACATCGACGCCTGGACCCACTCCATAGAATCCATGGCCGAGTTGGTCCGCCCCGTTCCGGCGGGTGCATGGAACCGGCCGACCGAGTGCCCCTACTGGTCCGTCCGTGACGTTGTGTCACACGTGATCGGTTTTGAATGCGAACTGCTCGGCGATCCTCGCCCGATCCACACACTTCCGAGCGATCTGCGTCACATGACGTCAGAGTACGCCCGCTACGTGGAGGTGCCGGTCGACAAGCGGCGTCACCACACCGCGCCCGAGGTGGTCGGGGAGCTCGACTACACGATCATCCGCCGGTCCCGCCAGCTGCGGAACGAGACCCGCGGGCCGCAGGACACCGTCCGCGGTCCGATGGGCAAGGAGACCACCCTCGAAGAGCTGCTGAAGTGGCGGATCTTCGACGTCTGGGTGCACGAGCAGGACCTGCGCCGCGCGCTGGGCGAGCCGGGCAACCTGGACTCCCCCGCCGCGGCCTACGCCCGTGACTGGATCCTGGCCGAGCTGCCGCGGGTCGTCGCCGAGCGGGCGGCCGCCCCGGCCGGTTCCGCGGTCGTCTTCGACATCCACGGCGAGCAGGAGTTCATGCGCACCGTCCGGGTCGGCCCCGACGGCAAGGGCTCGATCGACGGCAGCGTCTCCCTGGGCCCCGCGGTGACGATGACCATGGACTGGGAGACCTTCCTGCGGCTGACCTGCGGCCGCACGCGGGCCAAGGCGGTCGAGGACCGGATGAAGATCGAGGGCGACCAGGCGCTGGCCGAGGCGATCCTCGCCAACATCGCGGTCACGCAGTGAGCCAGGAGGGGGCGTTCACGTCCCGGCCGGCACGTGGACGCTCTCGACGCGGCTGACGGCGATCCGCTGCCGTTCCAGCCGCGCGGCCCGGCCGCGCAGCCGCAGGATCTGGACCACGCCGAGCGCCTGGAGGACGAACACGCTGCTCCAGGCGATCCGGTAGTCGCCGCCGCTTGCGTCCAGCAGGACGCCGATGGCCAGCAGCGTGGCCATCGAGGCGGTGAAGCCGCCGATGTTGACGATGCCGGACGCCGTGCCGAAACGCTCCGGGGGGTTCGCCGGGCGGGCGAAGTCGAAGCCGATCATCGACGCCGGCCCGCAGGTCCCCAGGACGACGCAGAGCAGCGCCAGCAGCCACAGCGGGGCGTGCTCGGCGGGCCACGCCAGGACCACCGCCCACATCAGGGCGGTGGCGCCGACGACGCCCAGGGTGAGCGGCATCCGGGCGCCGTGGTGGCGGCCGATGATCTGGCCGAAGAGCATTCCGAAGACCATGTTGGCCACGACGACCACGGTCAGCAGGGTGCCGGCCGCCTCACGGGACAGCCCCTGCGCCTGCACCAGGTACGGCAGGCCCCACAGCAGCAGGAACACCATGCCGGAGAACTGCGTGGTGAAGTGCGTCCACATCCCGAGCCGGGTGCCCGGCTCCCGCCAGGCCGCCGCGATCTGCCGCTTCACATAACCGCGCCCGTGGTGCTCGGCGGGGGCGGGCTCGAAGCCCTCGGGGTGGTCCTTCATGAAGAGCAGGACGAGGACGAGGACGAGCGCGCCGCCGAGCGCCGTGCCGACGAAGGTCGGCGTCCAGCCCGCGGAGTGCAGCAGCCGCGCCAGCAGCACGGTGCTGAGCAGGTTGCCCGCGACGCCGAACAGCGCCGCGCCCTGCGCGATCATCGGCCCCCTGCGGGCCGGGAACCACCGCGAGCCCAGCCGCAGCACGCTGACGAACGTCATCGCGTCGCCGCAGCCCAGCACCGCGCGGGCGGTCAGGGCCATGCCGTACGAGTGCGACAGGGCGAAGCCGAGCTGGCCCGCGGTGAAGAGCACGATGCCGATGGTCAGCACCCGCTTGGTGCCGAGCCGGTCGACCATCAGGCCGACGGGTATCTGCATGCCGGCGTAGACCAGCACCTGCAGGATCGAGAACGTGGACAGCGCGGACGCGCCTATGTGGAAGCGTTCGGCGGCGTCGATGCCGGCGACGCCGAGGCTGGTGCGGTGCACGACCGCGACCATGTAGACGAGGGTGCCGATGCCCCAGACCCCGACCGCCCTGACGCCGCCGGGTGGTTCACCGGTGGTGGTGCCGATCGATGCCATTACTCCCCCCGGGCCAGATGGTTCACCCAGCTGACGTGGCGTTCGACCAGAGCGGCGGCCGCGCCGGCGTCCCCGGCGCGCAACGCGTCGAGGATCTCGGTGTGTTCGGTGATGTTCTTGGCGATGCGGCCGGGGTCGGCGTGCATGGTCGCCACCCCCATCCGCAGCTGACGGTCCCTCAACTGGTCGTACAGGTGGGACATGATGCGGTTGCCGGCGGCGCGCACGATCTCGGCGTGAAAGCTCCGGTCCGCCATGGCGAAGGCGGCCAGGTCGCCGGTGGCCGCGTGGCCGCGCTGCTCCTCCAGCAACTGCTGCAGCCGGGACAGCAGCCACGGCGGGACGGGCTCCAGTTTCAGCACCGCGTGCCGTTCCACCAGCAGCCGGGTCTCCACGACGTCGGCGATCTCCTGCGCGGAGACCGGCAGCACCAGGGCGCCCTTCTTCGGGTACAGCTTCAGCAGCCCCTCGGCCTCCAGGCGCAGCAGGGCCTCGCGCACCGGGGTCCGCGACACGCCCACCGCCTCGGCGAGCTCGCCCTCGCTCAGGAGGGTGCCGCCCTCGTAGCTGCGGTCCAGGACGGCTCGCTTGACGTGGGTGTAGACCCGCTCGGCGGCGGGCGGCTGCTTGGCGGCCGGCTCGGCGGCGGCGGTCGCGACGGGGCTCTGGTTCATGATGCGCACATCATAGATACAACAGGTATGCGCCGGCAGCTCACGTCCGCGATACGGACGGGCACGGACCGTGAGCCGTCAGTTTCCGGCCGTTCCCGGCGTGCCGGGGCCCTCCGGGCGCTGGTCGGGCCGCTCGGATCGTTCGGGCCGCTCGGGGTGCAGCCGGGCGACGTAGGCCGCGGCCTGGGTGCGGCGCTGCATGCCGAGCTTGGCCAGCAGCGAGGAGACGTAGTTCTTGACCGTCTTCTCGGCCAGGTGCAGCCGCTCGCCTATCTGCCGGTTGGTGAGTCCCTCGCCGATCAGGTCGAGGATGCGCTTCTCCTGCTCGGTGAGGTCGGACAGGCGGTCCTCGGCCTTCTCGGCGCCGCCCCCGCGCAGCCGCTCCATCACCCGGGCGGTCGCGGCGGGATCCAGCAGCGACCTGCCCGCGGCGACGTCCCGCACGGCGCCCACCAGGTCGCTGGCGCGGATGTCCTTGAGCACGTAACCGGCCGCGCCCGCCATGATCGCGTCGAAGAGCGCCTCGTCGTCCGCGTACGAGGTGAGCATCAGGCACTTGGTCTCCGGCTGCCGGGACCGGACCTCCCGGCACACCTCGACCCCGCTGCCGTCCGGCAGCCGGACGTCCAGCAGCGCCACGTCGGGCCGTACCGCGGGCAGCCGCGCCAGCGCCTCGGCGGCCGTGCCGGCCTCGCCGACGACCTCGATGCCGGGCTCCGCGGAGAGCAGTTCGTGCACCCCCCGCCGTACGACTTCGTGATCGTCGAGCAGGAATACCGCGATTGTCGACTTTTCGGGCACAACTTCAGCGTTGCACACCCGACCACAGCCGACCTCTTACGCAGATTCGATCCGCGGGATACCGTGCCGTTGTCCCGGTGGCCTGCGAGAACGTCCATTTACTAGGAAATCCAACCAAAACCGCAGGTAGAACCCTCTTCGCGCGAAAGCGGGAGGTGTGGGTAACGTTCACTTCGCAGGGCTGCCTGCCGGGGTCCATCAACACTTCCGGCTCGGCCGTGCCGCACACACCCCGTGCGCCGCGACGAGACGGTAGGAGCCGCACTGGCCGCCGGCGGATCCCGGGGGCCGGACAGACGGAGGAGCAAGCGTGAGCGTGAAAAGCACTGCCGCGAAGCCCCGTACGCCCCGTACGGGCACCCGCGGTGGCGCGAAGCGCCGTGAGGCCGAGCCGGAGCTGGTACAGCTCCTGACTCCCGAGGGCGATCGCGTCGAGCACAGTGAGTACTCCATCGACCTGAGCCCCGAAGAGCTGCGCGGTCTGTACCGGGACATGGTCCTGACCCGCCGTTTCGACGCGGAGGCCACGTCCCTGCAGCGACAGGGCGAGCTCGGTCTGTGGGCCTCGCTGCTCGGCCAGGAGGCCGCGCAGATCGGCTCGGGCCGGGCGACCCGGCAGGACGACTACGTCTTCCCCACCTACCGCGAGCACGGCGTCGCCTGGTGCCGCGGGGTGGACCCGGTCAATCTGCTGGGCATGTTCCGCGGGGTCAACCACGGCGGGTGGGACCCCAACGAGAACAACTTCCACCTGTACACGATCGTCATCGGCTCCCAGACGCTGCACGCCACCGGCTACGCCATGGGCGTCGCCAAGGACGGCGCGGACTCCGCCGTCATCGCCTACTTCGGCGACGGCGCCTCCAGCCAGGGCGACGTCGCGGAGGCCTTCACCTTCGCGGCCGTCTACAACGCCCCCGTGGTCTTCTTCTGCCAGAACAACCAGTGGGCGATCTCGGAGCCCACCGAGAAGCAGAGCCGCGTCCCGATCTACCAGCGCGCCGCCGGCTTCGGCTTCCCGGGCGTGCGGGTGGACGGCAACGACGTCCTCGCGGTGCTCGCGGTCACGCGCGCCGCCCTGGAGCACGCCCGTTCCGGCCAGGGCCCGATGCTGGTCGAGGCCTTCACGTACCGCATGGGCGCCCACACCACCTCCGACGACCCCACCCGCTACCGCCTCGACGAGGAGCGCGAGCAGTGGGAGAGCAAGGACCCGATCCTGCGGCTGCGGGCCTACCTGGAGAAGCAGGGCATCGCGGACGAGGCGTTCCTCGCCGGGATCGAGGAGGAGAGCCTCGCCCTGGGCAAGCGGGTCCGCGAGGCCGTGCGCGCCATGCCCGACCCCGACCCCATGTCGATCTTCGAGAACGTCTACGCCGACGGACACGCGCTGGTCGACGAGGAGCGCGCCCAGTTCGCCGAGTACCTCGCCGCCTTCGAGGAGGGCCACTGACATGGCAACGATGACCATCGCCAAGGCCCTCAACGAGGCACTGCGCAAGGCCCTGGACACCGACCCCAAGGTCGTCCTCATGGGCGAGGACATCGGCAAGCTCGGCGGTGTCTTCCGGATCACCGACGGCCTGCAGAAGGACTTCGGCGAGGAGCGGGTCATCGACACCCCGCTCGCCGAGTCCGGCATCGTCGGCACCGCGATCGGCCTGGCCCTGCGCGGCTACCGCCCGGTCGTGGAGATCCAGTTCGACGGCTTCGTCTACCCCGCGTACGACCAGATCGTCACCCAGCTCGCCAAGATGCACGCGCGCGCCCTGGGCAAGATCAAGCTGCCGGTCGTCATCCGCATCCCGTTCGGCGGCGGCATCGGCGCGGTGGAGCACCACAGCGAGTCGCCCGAGGCGTACTTCGCGCACACCGCCGGACTCAAGGTCGTCACCCCGTCGACCCCGCAGGACGCCTACTGGATGCTGCAGCAGGCGATCGAGTCCGACGACCCGGTGATCTTCCAGGAGCCCAAGCGCCGTTACTGGGACAAGGGCGAGGTGGACACCGAGTCCATCCCCGCTCCGCTGCACAAGGCCCGTACGGTCCTGGAGGGCACCGACCTCACGCTGGTCGCCTACGGCCCGATGGTGAAGGTCTGCCTGGAAGCCGCCGCCGCGGCCGCCGAGGAGGGCCGTAGCCTGGAGGTGGTCGACCTCCGCTCCCTGTCGCCGATGGACTTCGACGCGATCCAGGCCTCGGTCGAGAAGACCCGCCGCCTGGTCGTCGTGCACGAGGCCCCGGTGCAGCTCGGCACCGGCGCGGAGATCGCGGCCAGGATCACCGAGCGGTGCTTCTACCACCTCGAGGCACCCGTGCTGCGGGTCGGCGGGTTCCACACGCCGTACCCCCCGGCCCGGGTCGAGGAGGAGTACCTGCCGGGCCTGGACCGCGTACTCGACGCGGTCGACCGCGCACTGGCGTACTGAGGAGAGGGTTGTGACGACAGTGGCAGCACCGCAGCGCTTCCGCGAGTTCAAGATGCCGGACGTCGGCGAGGGACTCACGGAGGCGGAGATCCTCAAGTGGTACGTCAAGCCCGGTGACACGGTCACCGACGGTCAGGTGGTCTGCGAGGTCGAGACCGCCAAGGCCGCCGTCGAGCTGCCGATCCCCTTCGACGGGGTCGTGCACGAACTGCGCTTCCCCGAGGGCGAGACGGTCGACGTCGGCACGGTGATCATCGCCGTGGACACCGGCCAGGGCGAGGCGGAGGAAGCACCGGTGGCCGTGGCGGCCCCCGCGCAGGCCGCCGCCCCCGCCCCCGCGGGCGCCGAGCCAGAGCAGAAGCGGCAGCCCGTGCTGGTCGGCTACGGCGTCGCCGCCTCGTCGACCAAGCGCCGCCCGCGCAAGCAGTCCGCCGTGCCGGCGCAGGGCGCCGCCGCCGGCGCGCTCCAGGCCGAGCTCAACGGACACGCCCCGGCCGCCCCGGCCGTGCCCGCGGTTCCGACGGCGTTCGCGCCGGCCGAGGCGCGTCCGCTGGCCAAGCCGCCGGTGCGCAAGCTCGCCAAGGACCTCGGCGTGGACCTGGCCGGGATCACCCCGACCGGTCCCCAGGGCACCATCACCCGCGAGGACGTCCAGAACGCGGTCGCTCCGGCGGTCCAGGCCGCACCCGCGGCCGTTCCGGCCGCCGCGGCCACGGCGGCCTTCGAGGCGCCCTCCACGGCGACCTCGGTGAGCACCGCCCCCCTGGAGACCCGGGTCCCGATCAAGGGCGTCCGCAAGGCCACGGCCGCGGCGATGGTGGCCAGCGCCTTCACCGCGCCGCACGTGACCGAGTTCGTCACCTTCGACATCACCCGCACCATGCGGCTGGTCCAGGAGCTCAGGACCGACCCGGCCTTCACCGGCCTCAAGGTCAGCCCGCTCCTGATCGTCGCCAAGGCCCTGCTCGTGGCGATCCGGCGCAATCCGGAGATCAACGCCGCCTGGGACGAGGCGAACCAGGAGATCGTCCACAAGGGATACGTCAACCTCGGCATCGCCGCGGCCACCCCGCGCGGCCTGATCGTCCCCAACATCAAGGACGCCCAGGCCAAGACGCTGCCCGAACTGGCCACCGCCCTCGGTGAACTCGTCGCCACCGCGCGTGAGGGCAAGACCTCCCCCGCCGCCATGCAGGGCGGCACGGTCACCATCACCAACGTCGGTGTCTTCGGCATCGACACCGGCACCCCCATCCTCAACCCCGGGGAGTCCGCGATCCTCGCCTTCGGCGCGGTCAAGGACATGCCCTGGGTCCACAAGGGCAAGGTCAAGCCCCGCCAAGTCACCACGCTCGCGCTCTCCTTCGACCACCGCCTGGTGGACGGCGAGCTCGGCTCCAGGGTCCTCGCCGACGTCGCGGCGGTCCTGGAGTACCCCAAGCGCCTGATGACCTGGGCCTGATCACCCCCGTCACACCATCGAGAAGGGCCCGGACGTGTGTGCGTCCGGGCCCTTCTCCCGCGTGTCGCCCCCCACGCGGACCGGATCTGTGACGTCATACGGCCATGGCGGTATCCATCTCGCTGATCCTGCTGCTGGCAGTCCTCACGCTGGTGCTCCTGCGCGCCAAGTCGCTGAAGGTCTCCCATGCCCTGCTCTGCATGCTCCTCGGCTTCTGCCTCGCGAGCTCCAGCCTGGCCCCCACCATCCACTCCGGACTCGTCGCCACCACCGACGTCGTGGGCGACCTACGCCCCTGAGCCGCTGTTCTGTCACACCCCTCCGGCAGACTCCGCCGGTGTATGGACACCGGACAGTTCTGGCAGCTCATCCACGACGCCCGAGGCCAAGTCGCCGACCCCACGGACCCCGAGGCGGTCGCCGCAGGCGCCGGCGGGCCGCTCGCCGGGCAGTCCCCGGAGCGCATCGTCGCCGCCCAGCAGGTCCTGTGGGACCTCATGGCGGCCTCCTACCGTGCGCCCCTGTGGGCCGCCGCCCACCTGATCAACGGCGGGTGTTCCGGCGACGGTTTCGACTACGTCCGCGGCTGGCTGATCACCCAGGGCCGCGAGGTCCTCGGCCGCGCCGTCCGTCCGTGCGGCGTGCGCCGGCACCGGCCCGGACCTGGGGTGCGAGGCGACCTCGCCATCGTCTGGGACGCGCACCTGACGGCGACCGGCGAGGAACTTCCCGGTGACGTGTTCACCATCAGCTACCCGGACCTCGACCCCGCCTGGCGCTTCGACTTCGGCGACCCGGCCGAGATGGCCCGCCGCCTGCCGGCTCTGAGCGCGCTCTGACGCGGAAGTCCGCTCGGGACGGGGATAAAGGCGAGCTGCCCGTGAAACGTCTGTGCGATCATCCTCTCCGGCTCACCACACACCGCACACACGTCCGCCGTCAGGGCGGACCCGACGCACCCATGCGTCTCATCAGACCGCTCCGGGGGGAACGGAATGCCTCGACACCCGCGTACGACGGGGAGACCCGCGCCGTACGCCGCACTGCTGCTCGTCCTGTCGGCCCTGCTGGCGGCCCTGCTGCCGGTGGGCGCGGCACCGGCGTACGCCGATACCGCCGCGGAACCCGGCGACTGCGCCGTCCTGCCGCTTGCCCCGTTCGGCGACCCGGGGTCCGCGGTGGCCTCGGCGACCCTTCCCGAGGACGGCACCGTCTGCTACACCTTCACCGCTGAGCAGCCGGGGCTGCACCGGGTCCTGGTGCACGACCTCCACGGCGAGACCGGCGCCCAGGTGTACGACGGCGCCGCCCCGCTGAACTGCTACGACGCGGAGTGGGGCAGCGCGGGCTGGTGCGAACTGCCCCACGCGGGCGCCTACACCGTCACGGTTGCCAACTACGGGTGGACCACGGATACGTTCGACCTCGCGGTGGTCGCTCTCGCCACGACCGCGAACTGCGGGCCGGAGACCGGCACGTCGTGGGACACCCCGGCCGTGGACGTGTCCGTGCCCGGCCCGCTGGGGATGGCGTGCGTGCCGTTCACCGGCACGGCGGGCGAACGGGTCCTGCTGTACGCGGACGGCACCACCCTGTACGCCGGAGCCACGTCCTGGATCACGGACGCGACCGGGGCGCGCATCTGCCCGCACTTCAACGAGGACGACAGCATCGGCTGTGTGCTGCCCGGTGACGGCCCGTACCGGGTACTCAGGCAGGTCACCGGGACCGGCGACGGGTCGCCGGCCGAGCACACCGTCGCCGTTCGCCGGCTGTCGGACCCCGCCGGCTGCGAGACCGTCCCGCTCAACACCTTCGGCTCCGGGCCCACGGCGACCACCCCGGGCACCGAGTGCAAGGTCTTCACGGCGCCGAAGGCCGGACGCTACGACGTGTACCAGGTCTCCTCCGACAGCCGTTCCGGGACCGATGTCTACGACCGGGCCGGCAAGAGCGTCTGCCGTTCCTGCGAGCTGCCCGCGGGCACCTACACCGTGCTCACCGATCAGTCGACCCTCATCCTCGACCGCTCCTCCACCGCGGGCTGCCGGCCCGCCGGACTGGGCACGTACCACGGCGAACTCGGCGAGGTCGGCGAGGTCGACTGCCTGACGCTGTCCCTCCCCGAGGGGGCCCGGATGGCGGCGCTGCGGCCCCTGAGCACGACCGGCCCGAGCATCGACGTCGTCGTGGTCGACGCCGAGGGCGTACAGCGGTGCGACGGGACGGACCTCGCCCAGGGCTCGTGCGCGCTCACCGGCACGGGCCCGTTCCGCGCCCTGGTCTCCACCACGACTCAGTCCACGCCCACGGGTCCGTACGACCTCGCCTTCCACCGGACGGACGACGCGAGCGGCTGCCAGGTCTTCCCGGCCGGCGACTTCACCGCCGCCAGTGCCTCGGCCGGATTCGGAACCGGCGACGGTGCCTTCTCCCACTGCCTGACCATTCCGGCCGACGACCACAGCGCGATGGAGACCCTGCACCTGCGCGCGGCTCCGGGGACCACGGGCACGGCACGTTTCTCGGTCCTGGACGCCGACGGGAAGCAGGTGTGCTCCGCGGGGCCCTCGCTGCTGACCTGGGTCGCCTGCGGCCTCACTCCGGGTGTGGCGCACACCGTGCTGGTCACCGGCCGGGAGACCGCTGCGACCTACACCCTCGTCCGCCGCGACGTCACGGCGACCGCCAAGGGCTGCACCGCCAACCCGGCGACCGCGGTGGGCGGTCCGTCCACGGGCGGGGCACTGGGCGTGCCGGGCGAGACGGTGTGCCGGCAGGTCACCACGGCGAACGCGGGGGACACCCTGCACGTCAATGTCCGTGACGCACTCGGCACCGCGAACTCGTACGTCTTCGACGCCGACGGCAAGAGCCTCTGCCTTCGTGCCAACTCGTCCTGCGCCGTGAGCGGTTCGACTCGCTACCAGGTGCTGGTCACGGTCCCGTCCTCCCTGAAGGCCGCCTCCTCCTACCGATTCGACGCCCTGCGCATCGCCACGCCGCAGGGCCCGGCGCCCGAGTGCGTCACGGTCCCGAACATCAGTTACGGGTACGGGCCCGTCACCGGCACCCTCGACGAGCAGCACACCGCCGTCTGCGCGGCGCTGCCCACCGCCTACCACGACCGCTTCGACGTCCCCGTGACCGACACCGGCGGCGCCACCGAGACCGCGGTGCCCGCCCTCTACGACGAGAGCCTCGACAACGGCTGCACGCTGTACATCCCCAGCGGGTACCAGTGCTCGGTGAACGAGCCGGCCACGGCGAAGACGACCCCGAGCGTCTTCGTCCTCGGCCTCCCCGAGAAGGCGGCGCAGACCTCCTACCGGGCCGAACTCGTCTGCACGTCCGGACCCTGCGGCACCGAGAGGATCGGCGTCACGGGGGTGACCCCGACCACGGGTCCGAGCGGCGGCAGAACCACCGTCACGGTGACGGGCAGCGCCCTGCACCAGGACGACAAGGTCCGGATCTACCGGTCCGGCGGTACGCCGATCACCGCCACCACGGTCTCGGTCTCGGCCGACCGCAGGACCCTGACCGCCGTGCTGGACCTCAGCGGGGTCGCCCCCGGCACCTTGAGCCTCAGCGTCTTCACCCACGACGGCTGGGAGCGTCAGCAGGGCACCTTCACCGTCACCGAGCAGCCCGCGTTGAAGGCCACCACCACCCCGGCGGTCAAGGGCACGGTCCGGGTCGGCGAGAAGCTCACCGCCTCCCCCGGCACGTGGTCGGCCGCGCCCGAGGCGTACGCCTACCAGTGGAGGGCCGACGGTACGGCGATCTCCGGCGCCACCGGGTCGGCGTACACGGTGCCGTCCTCGCTGCTGGGCAAGAAGCTCACAGTGACGGTGACGGCCCGCCGCGCCGGTTACCGCGACGGCACTGCCACCACCCCCTCCGCCACCGTCGCGAAGGGGCTCGCGCCCAAGGCCACCGCCCACCCGGCGATCAAGGGAACCGTGCGGGTCGGCGTCAAGCTCACCGCGGCCCCCGGCACGTGGTCGCCCGCCCCGTCCTCCTACGCCTACCAGTGGAAGGCCGACGGCAAGGCGATCTCCGGGGCGACGAAATCCACGTACACGGTCCCGGCCTCGCTGACGGGCAGGAAGCTGTCCCTGACGGTGACCGCCCGCCGCGCGGGATGCAGTGACGGCTCCGCCACCACGTCCGCGGTCACGGTCGCCAGGGGCCTCGCGCCCAAGGCCACCAAGCTCCCGGCGATCTCGGGCACCGCCAAGGTGGGCCGCACGCTCACCGCGGGGCACGGTACCTGGTCGCCCGCGCCGACCTCGTACCGCTACCAGTGGTACGCGAACGGCAAGGCGATCGCGGGCGCGACCAAGTCCACGCTGGTCCTGAAGTCCGCCCAGCGGGGCAAGAGGATCACCGTCAAGGTGAGCGCCGTACGCACCGGCCACTCCACCGGGTCGGCCACGAGCAGGGCGACGTCGACCGTCGCCCGCTGAGCCGTCCCGCTGCCCGCTCCCGCTCCCGTCCGCCCCCGGCCGCCAACACGCGGCCGGGGGCGGACGCGTTCATCCGGCGGAGTGCCCGTCCCCCACCTGGTGCTCGACCCGGTGCCGGATGTACGCGTCGGGGTGGGAGCGGGCGATGGCCACCGCCGCGTGCACCAGATCGTGCAGTTCCGGCGGATAGGCGGATGTGCGCAGCGGCAGTTCCGGGAGGATGCTGCGGCGGACGTCGAGGTGCTCGTTCTCCACGAACTCCCGCAGCGCGGCCTGGTGCCACTTCGCCACCAGGGCCCGACCGTCCTCGGGCTCCTCCCGGTCGGCGGTGCGGGGTTCCTCCGCCCGCACGAGCGGCATCCGCAGCGGCAGGGCGGTCCAGTACCAGGCCCGTGCGGCGCCCGCCCGTTCCGGATCCGTGCCCGTCCGCAGGTACCGCAGCAGCGCGGCCCGGACGCGCCGGTACCCGAAAGCGTTCAGGGCGGGCTCGACGAACTGACGGTCGAAGCTCGGATCCGGGTCGTGGACGGCCGCCCTGAGCAGCACGTCGAAGGACTCCTCGGAGAGGCTCAGCCCCCGGCGGCACGCCGCACGCAGCGCCGTCCGGACACGGTGCTCCCAGGCTCGTTCGCCCCCGGGCACAGGGCCCGGCTCCGGCCGGGCAGGGACGTCGAGCCGCAGGAGGCGGGCGACGTCCGCCAGACACCGCGAGAACGCTTCGCGCCGGTCCTCCGTGTGCTCCGGCAGCGCCATGAACACCTGTGGCGGCTGTGCCCGCCGTGCCGTCCCGCCGTCGTCCGTCCCGCGCCCGTCCGTGGTCATCCGCCGCCCCCTGTTCCGTGCCCCTCGCGCGTGAACAGGTGTCCGCGCCCGGATGGCATCCTTGCAGCATGAACGATGCCGCTCCCGCCTCCCGCCGTGCCCGTGTCCGTGCCCCCGAGCTGATCGGGAAGGGCGGCTGGCTGAACACCGGCGGAAAGCAGCTGACCCTCTCCGACCTGCGCGGATCCGTCGTCATTCTGGACTTCTGGACGTTCTGCTGCATCAACTGCCTGCACGTCCTGGACGAACTGCGCGAGCTGGAGGAGAAGCACCGCGACACCGTGGTGATCGTCGGCGTGCACTCGCCGAAGTTCGTGCACGAGGCGGAGCACCAGGCGGTCGTGGACGCCGTGGAGCGGTACGGGGTGCACCACCCCGTGCTGGACGACCCCGAGCTGGCGACGTGGAAGCAGTACGCCGTGCGGGCGTGGCCCACGCTCACCGTGATCGACCCCGAGGGCTACATCGTCGCCCAGCACTCCGGTGAGGGCCACGCGCACGCGCTGGAGGCGCTGGTCACGGAGCTGGAGGAGGAGCACGCGGCGAAGGGCACACTGCGGCGCGGGGACGGCCCGTACGTGCCGCCGGAGCCGGTGGCGACGCATCTGCGGTTCCCGGGCAAGGCGCTGCGGCTGCCGTCGGGCAACCTGCTGGTGTCGGACTCCACGCGGCACCAGCTGGTGGAGGTCGCCCCGGACACGGAGACCGTGGTGCGGCGGATCGGGGAGCCGGGCGACTTCAACGAGCCGCAGGGCCTGGCGCTGCTGCCGGACGGCACCGTGGTGGTCGCGGACACCGTGAACCACCGGCTGCGCACGTTCGACCCGGACAGCGGCGCCCTGCAGACGGTCGCCGGGACGGGCAGGCAGTGGTGGCAGGGGTCGGCGACGTCGGGCCCGGCCCTTGAGGTGGATCTGTCCTCGCCGTGGGACGTGGCCTGGTGGGACGGCAAGGTGTGGATCGCGATGGCCGGCGTCCACCAGCTGTGGACGTACGACCCGCAGGACGGCACCGTGCGGGTCGCGGCCGGCACGACCAACGAGGGCCTGGTGGACGGCCCGGCGGACGAGGCGTGGTTCGCGCAGCCGTCCGGACTCGCGGCGGCGGAGGACCGGCTGTGGGTCGCCGACTCCGAGACCAGCGCGCTGCGCTGGGTGGAGCGGGACGGAGCCGGAGCCGACGCCGGTGACGGCTACGCGGTGCGCACCGCGGTCGGGACGGGCCTGTTCGACTTCGGCCACCGCGACGGCGCGGCGGAGCAGGCGCTGCTCCAGCACCCGCTGGGCGTGACCGCGCTGCCCGACGGCTCGGTCGCGGTCAGCGACACGTACAACCACGCCCTGCGCCGGTTCGACCCGGCCTCGGGTGAGGTGACCACGCTGGCGACCGATCTGCGCGAGCCCTCGGGGGCCGTGCTGGACGGCGACGAGGTGGTGGTCGTGGAGTCGGCGCGGCACCGGCTGACGCGGCTGCGGCTGCCGGAGGAGGCCGTGCGGGTCGAGGCCGCGGCGCACCGCACGCAGCGTCCCGCCACGGAGGTGGCGCCGGGGGCGCTGCGGCTGGACGTGGTCTTCACCGCGCCGGCCGGCCAGAAGCTGGACCGGCGCTACGGTCCCTCGACCCGGCTGCTGGTGAGCTCGACCCCGCCCGAACTGCTGCTGGAGGGCGAGGGGAAGGGAACGGACCTCTTCCGGGACCTCGTGCTCAACGCCGAGGTGGCGGAAGGGGTGCTGCACGTGTCGGCGATGGCCGCCTCGTGCGACGACGACCCGGACAACGAGTTCCCGGCCTGCCATGTGCACCAGCAGGACTGGGGTGTCCCCGTACGCCTGACCGGCGACGGGGACACCCGCCTGGCCCTGGTGCTGGCGGGCATGGACGCCTGAGGCGCCGTCATGCCGGTCAGATGTGCGGGTAGTGGCGGTCCCGTTCCTCGACGACCGGCATCGGCTCCACGATCCGGCGCCGCTTGAAGATGCTGACGTACGCCGCCACACCGATGACGCCGACCGCCATCATGATGAGGCCGACCAGGTCCAGGTTGACCCCGGCCATGTGCCAGTCGGTCGCGAAGGTGAGGATGGCCCCCACCGCGATGAGACCGATGCAACCGCCGATGCCCATGATGTCCGCCTCCGAACTGCTCTGGCCCTAGGGGCTGGTAGACCTTCGCCTACCCGGAGGCGGACATCTCATGACCGGTGTGGGCGGTCAGCCCTCAAGGAACGCCTTGAGCGCGCTCGCCAGCAGGTGCGGGTCGTCGGCGCCGCACAGCTCGCGCGCGGAGTGCATCGACAGGATCGGCACGCCGACGTCCACGGTCGTGATGCCGTGCCGGGCGGCGGTGATGGGGCCGATGGTCGTACCGCAGGGCATGGCGTTGTTGGAGACGAAGGACTGCCACGGCACCCCGGCGCGCTCGCAGGCGGCCGCGAAGACGCCGCGGCCGGCGCCGTCGGTGGCGTAGCGCTGGCTGACGTTGACCTTGAGGATGGGGCCGCCGTTGGGCATCGGGCGGTGCGTCGGGTCGTGCTTCTCCGCGTAGTTGGGGTGCACGGCGTGGCCGGTGTCGGCGGAGACGCACACCGTGCCGGCGAAGGCGCGGGCGCGGTCCTCGTAGCCGCCGCCGCGGGCGAAGACGGACCGCTCCAGGACGTTGCCGAGCAGCGGGCCGGCGGCGCCGGTGTCGGACTCGCTGCCCGTCTCCTCGTGGTCGAAGGCGGCCAGCACCGGGATGTACGGCAGCGCCGACCCGGCGACGGAGGCCAGTGCGGCGGTGCCGGCGTGCACGGAGAGCAGGTTGTCCAGCCGGGCGGCGGCCAGGAATTCGCGGTCGCGGCCGAGGTAGGCGGGCGGCTGGACGTCGTGCGTCATCAGGTCCCAGCCGACGACGTCGGCGGCGGCGACGCCGGTCTCCTCGGCGAGGAAGGCCATCAGTGCGCCCTCGTCGACCTCGCCGAGGCCCCAGATCGGCTGCATGTGCCGCTGCTTGTCGAGCTTGAGCCCGTTCTCGTTGACGCCGCGGTCCAGGTGGACGGCCAGCTGCGGCACCCGCAGCAGCGGCCGGTCGATGTGGACCAGGGGCGTGCTGCCGTCCCGCAGCACCAGGCGGCCGCACAGGCCCAGGTCGCGGTCGAGCCAGGTGTTGAGCAGGGCGCCGCCGTAGACCTCCACGGCGATCTGGCGCCATCCGAAGGAGCCGGAGTCGGGGCGCGGCTTGACGCGCAGGTTGGTGGAGTCGGTGTGCGCGCCGACGATCCGGAAGGGGGTGGCGGGGCCGGCGCCCTCGGGCACGTACCAGGCGATGATCGCGCCGCCCCTCAGCACGTACTTGCCGCCCGCCTCGGCGTTCCAGGGCTCGGTCTCGGCGACCTGTCGGAAACCCGCCTTCTCCAGGCGCTCGGCGGCACCGGCGACCGCGTGGTACTGCGACGGGCTGGCCGCGACGAAGGCGGCGAGGTCATCGGTGTGGCTGCGGTCGAAGTGGGGCTGAGGGTTCATGGTTCAAGGATAGGGACGCACGGCGGCCCGCTCCTCGTCGCGGGAGCGGGCCGCCGTAGCCGCGATCGGTCCCGTCCGGAACCGGTCGAACCGTGATCAGAAGGCCTCTTCGGGCAGCTCCATCACATCGAGGGTCACGCTCTCGGCGGCGGAGCGCGCCACGGAGACCTGCGGCAGGACGTCGGCGGCGAAGTGCCGGGCCGCCGCGATCTTGCCGGTGTAGAAGGCGGTGTCCTTGGCTGAGGCGCCGGCGGCCAGCTTGGCCTGGGCGACGGCCGCGCCCTTGAGCAGCAGGTAGCCGACGACCACGTCGCCCGAGGCGAGCAGCAGGCGGGTGGTGTTGAGGCCGACCTTGTAGATGGACTTGACGTCCTTCTCGGTCTCGGCGAGGTCGGTCAGCATCCTGCCGACGATCGCCTCCAGGTCCACGGCGGCCTTGGCGAGCTGCTCGCGGGCGGCGGCCAGCTCCTCGCCGCCGGAGCCCTCGGCGAGGAACTTCTTGATCTCCTCGGAGAGGGTGGTCAGTGCCGCGCCCTGGTTGCGGACGATCTTCCGGAAGAAGTAGTCCTGGCCCTGGATGGCGGTGGTGCCCTCGTAGAGGGTGTCGATCTTGGCGTCCCGGATGTACTGCTCGATCGGGTACTCCTGCAGGAAGCCGGAGCCGCCGAAGATCTGCAGGGACTGCGCCAGCTGCTCGTAGCCCTTCTCGGAGCCGTAGCCCTTGACGATCGGCAGCAGCAGGTCGTTGAACGCCTCCAGCTCCTTGGTGTCCTCGCCGGTCACCTCGGCCGCGGCGATCGCGTCCTGGATGGAGGCGGTGAACAGGACCAGGGCGCGCATGCCCTCGGCGTAGGCCTTCTGCGTCAGCAGCGAGCGGCGCACGTCGGGGTGGTGGGTGATGGTGACCTTGGGGGCGCTCTTGTCCATGAACTGCGCCAGGTCCGGGCCCTGCACGCGCTCCTTGGCGTACTCCAGCGCGTTCAGGTAGCCGGTGGAGAGCGTGGAGATCGCCTTCGTGCCGACCATCATGCGGGCGAACTCGATGATGCGGAACATCTGGCGGATGCCGTCGTGCTTGTCGCCGATCAGCCAGCCCTTGGCGGGGTGCTTGTCGCCGAAGGTCATCTCGCAGGTGTTGGAGGCCTTCAGGCCCATCTTGTGCTCGACGTTGGTGGCGTAGACGCCGTTGCGCTCGCCCAGCTCGCCGGTCTCGAAGTCGAAGAGGTACTTCGGGACCAGGAAGAGGGACAGGCCCTTGGTGCCGGGGCCGTGGCCCTCGGGGCGGGCGAGGACGTAGTGGAGGATGTTCTCCTCCATGTCGTGCTCACCGGAAGTGATGAAGCGCTTGACGCCCTCGATGTGCCAGGAGCCGTCCTCCTGCTCGACGGCCTTGGCGCGGCCGGCGCCCACGTCCGAGCCGGCGTCCGGCTCGGTGAGGACCATGGTGGAGCCCCAGGTCTTCTCGACGGCGATCTCGGCGATCTTCTTCTGGACCTCGTTGCCCTCCTCGAAGAGGATGCGGGCGAAGGCCGGGCCGGAGGAGTACATCCAGATGGCCGGGTTCGCGCCGAGGACCAGCTCCGCGTACGACCAGATCAGGGACGGCGGGGCGGTGGTGCCGCCGATTTCCTCGGGCAGGCCCAGGCGCCAGTACTCGGCGGCCATGAAGGCCTTGTAGCTCTTCTTGAAGGTGTCCGGGACCGGCGCCGTGTTGGTCTTGGGGTCGAAGACCGGCGGGGTGCGGTCGGCGTCGGCGAAGGAGTCGGCGAGCTCGTTCTCCGCGAGGCGCGTGATCTCGCCCAGGATGTCCTTGGCGGTCTCGACGTCCATCTCGGCGAACGGGCCGGTGCCGTAGATCTTGTCGCGCCCGAGGACCTCGAAGAGGTTGAACTCGATGTCGCGAAGGTTTGACTTGTAGTGGCCCATGGCGACGGCTCCGTCGGGGATCGGTCGGACAGCGGGTGGGAGTTCGCAGTCCTCGCAGCTTTATCACTTACCAGTCGGTAATGATGCTACCCGTCGGTAATAAAAACAACCCCTATCCGGCCGGATGTGACGCAGGCCCTTCGACTTCTGGAGGAACACCCCCGCCCCGGCGCCTGAGTTCGTCCACGGCCGCAAAGGCCGCGGCCGCGATCGGCACCGCCAGCAGCATCCCGAGGATGCCGGCCAGGCTCGCCCCCGCGGTGATCGCCAGCAGCACCACCGCCGGGTGCATGTGGACGGTGCGGCTCTGGATCGTCGGCTGCAGCACGTGCCCCTCCAGCACCTGCACGGCCAGCACCACGCCCAGCGCCCACAGTGCCACCAGCCATCCGCGGTCCGCCAGCGCCACCAGGACCGCCACCGCGCCGGAGATGAACGCCCCCAGGTACGGGATGTACGCCCCCACGAAGACGAGCGCGCCGAGCCCGACCGCCCCCGGCACCCGCAGGATCAGCAGCCCGACGGTGATGCACACGGCGTCGATCAGCGCGATCAGCGTCGTGCCCCGCATGAAGCCCTGCACCGCGGCGAAGGCCCGGTGGGCGATCCGCTCCAAAAGCGGCCCGATGCCGTGCGGGGCCAGTTCGCGCAGCAGGACGGGGAAGCGGCCGCCGTCGCGCAGGAAGAAGAAGGTCAGCAGCAGCGCCAGAATGGCGGTCGCGATGATCTGGCCCACGATGCTGATCCCGGACACCACCCCGGAGGCGGCCCGGGCGCCGTACTTGGTCGCGAAGGACTTGAGGCTGTCGAAGGTGTTGTCCAGCGACGGCCCCGACACGCCGAGCTCCGGCATCACCTTGTGGGCCACCTCCTTCAGCGACGCCACGATCTGGCCCCCGGAGTGCATGAGGCTCTGCACCACGATGTACATCGCGCCCGCGGCGAACACCAGAAGGGCCAGGCACGTCAGCGCCGCGGCCAGCGACCGCTGCACCCGTACCGTCCGCAGCCAGCGGTACAGCGGCCCCAGCAGGGCACTGCCCAGCAGCGCCAGCAGGACGGGCGTCACGACCGCCGCGAAGGTGACGACGAGCCAGACCACCAGCGCGCCCACGCCGGCCAGGAGCAGCACGACGGCGCACCACGCGCCCGTCCGGCGCGCGGCGGCCGGCAGGAGGGGCGCGTCCACCCGCCCACCGGATCACGGCCCCGCGGTGTCCGCATGCCGGGCACGGCGAACGGGTGGCGTCGCGCGGTCGGATACGCTATTGACGGTCCGTAGAGAAAATCCTCACCCACAGTAGCGACTTGGGAGCAGCCGGCAATGGCTCGACACCTCATCACCAGCGCCCTTCCGTACATCAACGGGATCAAGCACTTGGGCAACATGGTGGGGTCCATGCTCCCGGCCGACGTCTACTCCCGGTACCTGCGCCAGCGCGGCCACGAGGTCCTCTACATCTGCGCCACCGACGAGCACGGCACCCCGGCCGAACTCGCCGCGCAGGAGGCCGGCCTGCCGGTCGACGCTTTCTGCGCCCAGCAGCACGACGCGCAGAAGGCGGTCTACGACGGCTTCGCGCTCTCGTTCGACTACTTCGGCCGCAGCTCCTCGCAGCAGAACCGGGAGATCACCCAGGCCATCGCGCGGGAGCTGAAGGAGAACGGCTTCATCGAGGAGCGCGCCATCCGCCAGGTCTACTCCCTGGACGACGAGCGCTTCCTGCCCGACCGCTACATCGTCGGCACCTGCCCGCACTGCGGCTACGACAAGGCACGCGGCGACCAGTGCGAGAACTGCACCCGGGTCCTGGACCCGACCGACCTGATCGAGCCCCGCTCCGCGATCAGCGGCAGCAGCCGGCTGGAGGTCCGGGAGACCAAGCACCTGTTCCTGCTGCAGTCCAAGCTCTCCCACGAGGTCGAGGCCTGGGTCGACGAGCACGGCAAGGACTGGCCCACCCTCGCCTCCTCCATCGCCCGCAAGTGGCTCACCGAGGGCCTGCAGGACCGCGCGATCACCCGCGACCTCGACTGGGGCGTGCCCGTCCCGGCCGACACCTGGCCGGAGCTCGCGGCTGAGGGCAAGGTCTTCTACGTCTGGTTCGACGCGCCGATCGAGTACATCGGCGCCACCAAGGAGTGGTCGGACGCGGCTGCCGCGGGCGAGACCCGGGACTGGCGCTCCTGGTGGTACGACGTCGACACCGACGTCCGCTACACCGAGTTCATGGCCAAGGACAACGTCCCCTTCCACACCGTGATGTTCCCGGCGACACTGCTGGGCACCCGGGACAAGTGGAAGAAGGTCGACTACGTCAAGGCCTTCAACTGGCTGACCTACTACGGCGGCAAGTTCTCCACCTCGCAGCGCCGCGGCATCTTCACCGACGCCGCCCTGGAGATCCTGCCGGCCGACTACTGGCGCTACTTCCTGATCGCCAACGCGCCCGAGTCCGACGACACCTCCTTCACCTGGGAGCACTTCGCGGCCTCGGTCAACAAGGACCTCGCCGACACCCTCGGCAACTTCGTCAACCGCGTGCTGTCCTTCTCCCGCAAGCGCTTCGGCGACGAGGTGCCCGCGGGCTCCGCGGCGGGCGAGGCCGAGCAGCGCCTCGGCGCGCAGATCGCCGAGCTCCTCGGCGAATACGAGCGGCACATGGAGGACCTGCAGTTCCGCAAGGCCGCGCAGGCACTGCGCGCGCTGTGGAGCGCCGGCAACTCCTACCTGGAGGAGAAGGCGCCCTGGCTGGAGATCAAGACCGATCCGGACGGCGCCGCGCTCACCCTGCGCACCGCGATGAACCTCATCCACCTGTACGCGGTGGTCTCCGAGCCCTTCATCCCGGCCTCCGCCGCCGCCATGCGCGGTGCCTTCGCGCTGGCGGACGACACCGCGGTCTGGGTCACCGCCGACGAGGCCCGCGCCCTGTCCGCGGTGCCGCCGGGCACGGCCTTCACCGTCCCACCGGTGCTCTTCGCCAAGATCACCGATGAGGACCTGGAGTCCTACCGCGAGCGCTTCGGCGGACAGCCGGAAGCCGCCTGATGAGCACGCCGGCGCCCGTCCAGGGCAAGTCCCCGTTCCTGCTCCTGCTGTCGGTCGGCCTGACCCTGGCCCTGGTGGTCGCGGCCGTCATCGTCGCCGTCTCGCTGACCGGCGACCACGACTCCCGCACCGGGGCGGCCCCGGACGCGGGCGGCGCCTGCCGCGGCAGCAACGTCGCCCTCGACAAGGCCGCCCGGCGCTTCCGGCTGGAGCTCCCCGCCGACGCGAAGGACGTGCACTACCTCGCCCAGTCCGGCGGCCTGTCCGGGGAGTACGACCTGGAGTTGCGCTTCCGCACCACGGCGGCCGGCCTCCAGCACTTCCTGACCGGCTCCGGCCTCCCCAAGCTCAGCGGGGATGTGGACGTCCTGCGCACCGGGCAGCCCGAGGCCAACCCCTGCCGCCAGGACTCCGAGGGCCTGCCCCACGCCCGCTACGCAGGCGACCAGGTCGCGGCCGACGGCGCGACCCACGGCGCCTACGTCCGCGGCATCGCCGTCGACGACTCCGACCGCGCCCGCCCGGTCGTCTCCCTCATCGCCATGGACACCTGACCCGCTGGGCCGTCGTCGCATGTCGCCGCGGAGGTGCACGGCCGCCCGCCGGGCGAAGGTGACAGCGGCACTGAGCTGTGGCGTTGCAGCGGCAACGGCAAGGGCACCGTCGGCGCCCGGGTGAAGATCGACCTGAACGCGGGGGGGCCCGGAACCGAAGAACGGTTCCGGGCCCCTCCGCGTCACGGTGTGCCGAGGCCGTCAGGCCTTCTTCTCGGGCTTCTCGGGGGGCAGCCGCAGCGCGAGGTGCAGCTCGCGCAGCCGCGCCTCGTCGACCTCGCTCGGGGCGCCCATGAGCAGGTCCTGGGCGTTCTGGTTGAGCGGGAAGGCGATGGTCTCGCGGATGTTGGGCTCGTCCGCGAGCAGCATGACCATGCGGTCGACGCCGGGGGCGATGCCGCCGTGCGGCGGGGCGCCGAAGTGGAAGGCGCGGAGCATGCCGCCGAACTCGTGCTCGACGGTCTCGCGGGTGTAGCCGGCGATCTCGAACGCCTTGTACATGACGTCCGGTTCGTGGTTCCGGATCGCGCCGGAGGAGAGCTCGACGCCGTTGCAGACGATGTCGTACTGCCACGCCAGGATGTCCAGCGGGTCCTTGGTCTGCAGCGCCTCCAGGCCGCCCTGCGGCATGGAGAACGGGTTGTGGGAGAACTCGATCTGGCCGGTGTCCTCGTTCTTCTCGAACATCGGGAAGTCGACGATCCAGCAGAAGCGGAAGACGTCCTCCTCGAACTGCCCGGCCCGCTTGGCGGCTTCGACGCGGACCGCGCTCATGATCTTGGAGACCTCGTCGAACTCGCCGGCGCCGAAGAAGATCGCGTGGCCCGGCTTGGCGTCGACGGCGGCGAGCAGCGCCTTGACGTCGTCCTCGGTGAGGAACTTGGCGATCGGTCCGGTGAGGGCGAGGTCCTCGCCGACCCGCACCCAGGCCAGGCCCTTGGCGCCCTGCTCGACGGCGTAGTCGCCGAGGTTGTCGAAGAACTTGCGCGGCTGGTCCGCCGTGTCCGGCACCGGCAGGGCGCGGACGTGCTTGCCGGCGAAGGCCTTGAAGCCGGACTCGGCGAACAGGTCGGAGACGTCGACCAGTTCGAGCTTGGCGCGCAGGTCGGGCTTGTCGTTGCCGTACTTCACCATCGACTCGCGGAACGGGATCCGCGGGAAGGGCGAGGTGACGTGGCGACCGCCGCCGAACTCCTCGAAGAGGTCCGTCATGACCTTCTCGATGACGCCGAAGACGTCCTCCTGCTCGACGAAGCTCATCTCGACGTCGAGCTGGTAGAACTCGCCGGGCGAGCGGTCGGCGCGGCTGTCCTCGTCGCGGAAGCAGGGCGCGATCTGGAAGTAGCGGTCGAAGCCGGCGATCATCAGCAGCTGCTTGAACTGCTGCGGGGCCTGCGGGAGTGCGTAGAACTTGCCGGCGTGCACGCGGGAGGGCACCAGGAAGTCGCGCGCGCCCTCGGGGGAGGTCGCGGACAGGATCGGGGTGGCCAGCTCGTTGAAGCCGAGCGCGGTCATCTCGCGGCGCAGGAAGCTGATGACCTGGGTGCGCAGCATGATGTTGCGGTGCATGCGGGCGCGGCGCAGGTCGAGGAAGCGGTTGGTGAGCCGCATCTCCTCGTTGGCGTTGTCCTCCGGGAAGACCGGGAACGGCAGCTGGTCGGCGGCGCCGAGCACCTCCAGCTCGGTGACCTCGACCTCGACCTCGCCGGTGGGCAGGTCGGGGTTGACGTTCTCCGCGGTGCGGGCGAGCACGCGGCCGTCCACGCGGAGCACGGACTCCTTCGACTGGTGGCTCAGCGCCTCGTACGCGGGCGAGCCCGGGCGGGCGACGAGCTGCACCACGCCGTAGTGGTCGCGGAGATCGACGAAGAGGATGCCGCCCAGATCCCGGCGATTGTGCAGCCATCCGCTGAGGCGCACTTCCGCGTCTACGTCGGTGGCGCGCAGCTCACCGCAGGTGTGGGACCGGTACCGATGCATCGTTCGTCCAAGTCGTCTGTTTGCGGGGATGAGGCGCCCCCAGTCTACGGGCCCGCGCACCCGCGGCCCCATTCGTATCAAGGGTGCGAACAAACCTAAACTATGACAATGCTGCCAATGCGCATCGAGGACGTGCTCTCCGCGCTCGGCACCGGCGTATGGCGCTGGGACGGCACCACGGACCTGGTGGAGCTCGACGCGGTCGGCGCGGGCCTGATCGGGCTGGCGCCACGGCCGCAGAAGGTGCACTCGGGCGTGGTCCGCGCCTGTTACGACGCCTCCGACTACGTGGACATGTCGGCGGCAGTGGCCCTGGCGGTCGCGGAGGGCACGCCGTGCGAGTCGTGTCTGAGGGTGGTCGGCCGGGACGGGAGGATCGTCCGGACGGTCGCCATGCGGGCCTGCGGCACGTGCGGCGCCGGCGGACGGCCGCGGGAGATGGTCGGCACCCTGCACGAGGTGCCCGCGCCCCCCGGCCCCGGCGCCGGCACCGCGGCGGTGGGCCCCGTCGCCCGGCGGCGGGCCCGCGAGGCGTTCCTCCTGGACGCGGGCCGGGCGCTGGCCGAGGCCGACAGCACGCAGGAGGTGCTGCGGGTCGCCGCTCATCTGTCGATGCCCGGGTTCTCGCCGGACGGCCTGGCGGTCTTCGGCGTGCACGGCGACCACCTGTCGGTCATCGGCCACCACGGGCAGCGGCCCGGCGCCGAGACGCCCTTCCTGGAGATGCCGCTGACCACCGGCTACCCGGCGGCGGTGGCCGCCCGTACCGGCCAGGCGGTCTACCTGCCGAGCCCGGAGGCCTACGAGGAGCGCTTCGCGGCGACCTGGCCGCTGGTCCGGGGCTTCGGCCGGCGCTCCTGGGCCTATCTGCCGCTGGTCGTCGCCGGGCGGTCGATCGGCGCGTGGATGGCCGCCTTCCGGGAGCCCGTCGCCTTCACGCCCGACGAGCGCTCGGTGCTGACCACGGTCGCCCGGATGCTCGCCCAGGCGCTGTGGCGGGCGCAGGTGCACGAGTCGGAACGCGAGCTCTCCGACGGGCTGCGGCACACGATGCTGCCCACGCGCCGTCCGCACATCGACGGGATGACCGTGACGACGCGCTATGTGCCCACCGGCGGCGGACTGCAGGTCGGCGGCGACTGGTACGACGTGATCGACCTGCCCTCCGGGCGCACCGCGCTGGTCATCGGCGACGTCCAGGGCCACGACGTACGGGCGGCGGGGCTGATGGGTCAGCTGCGGATCGCCCTGCGGGCGTACGCGGCCGAGGGGCACCGTGCGGACGCGGTGGTGTCCCGCACCTCGCGCTTCCTGGCCGGGCTGACCGGTTGCGCGCGGACGGAGGACGACCGCTTCGCGACCTGCGTCTACCTGGAAGTCGACCCGGAGCACGGCACCCTGGACGTGGTGCGGGCCGGGCACCTGGACCCGGCGGTCCGGCTGCGGGACGGCACCGTGCTCCCGCGCAGGACGGCGGGTGGCCTCCCGTTGGGCATCGCCCCCGACTCCGACTACCCGACCACCCGGATCACCCTGGAGCCCGGCGAGACCCTGCTGCTCTGCACCGACGGGCTGATCGAGACCGGCGGCCACGACCTGGACACCGGCTGGGACCGGCTGCGCACCGTGCTGGAGTCCGGCCCGGCCGACGATCTGGAGGCGCTGGCCGACGCGGTGGTCGGGGCGGTCCACGGACCCGCCTCGCACCGCACGACCGGCCCGCTCGCCGACCGCCGCCAGGACGACATCGCCCTGTTGCTGCTGCGCCGTCGTGCCGACCCGCCGGTCTGCGAGGTGCCGCTGCGCCGCAGCGTGCTCACCGTCTCCCAGACCGACCCCCGGGAGGTCGGGGCGGCCCGCGAGGAGGTCCGGGCCCTCCTGCACGACTGGACCTGCGCCGAGCAGGTCGACGCGGCCGTGCTGCTGGTCTCCGAACTGGCCTCCAACGTCCTGCTGCACACGGACGAGGACGCGGCACTCTCCGCCCAGCTGCGCGGGATGCCGGGCGGCCGGCGGCGGCTGCGGGTGGATGTGCGGGACCGCGGTGACGAGATGCCGCACCTGCGCAGACCGGGGGAGATGGCCTCCTCCGGGCGCGGTCTGCTGCTCGTCCAGGAGTTGTCGGACGCCTGGGGCGTCGATCCGCGGGGCGACGGCAAGTCGATCTGGTTCGAGCTGTACGAGGCGCCCACAGCGCCCACAGCGGGCTAGCGGCCCGATACGCTTGCCCCCGTGTACGGCTACGACCAGAACGCTATGGCGGGTGCGGCGCCTCCGATGGGCGGGGCGCCCATGGGTGGTGCGCCGATGGGCGGTGCCCCGATGGGCGGGGGGTACCCCGAGCCGTCGCCGCCGTCGCTCGCGGACGCGGTGCGGGCGTTCACGACCGGCTCGATGTCGGCGGAGGACTTCCAGGCGGTCTTCGCCACCTCCAAGGTGTACTGCCCGCGCGGCGACAACCCGGGCTTCCTGGCGCTGCACGACACGCAGCAGCCGGTGATCCCGATGTTCTCCTCGCTCAAGCAGCTGCGCCGGTACGCGGGCAAGGAGTCCAAGTACTTCGTCATCACCGGCGCCGAGGTGCTGGACCTGCTGCCGACCGGCTACGGCTTCGTGCTGGACATGGAGGGCGAGCACCGGATGGTGTTCGACGCCAAGGCCGTGGAGCAGATGGTCGAGTTCACCATGCGCCGCATGTACGGCTGACCGCCGCCGGCCGTCGGTCGCCGGCGCCTGGCTGCCCACCCCGGCGCTGCCGCAGGGCAGTAACCGGACAAACACCCAGGGAATGCTTGCGGGAAGTTCAGGGTTCAACTATGTTGAACGTTGAACTAACCGAGGAGGATCCGGATCATGCCCGCAGTGACCGTCGAGAACCCGTTGACCCTGCCGCGTGTCACCGCTCCGGCGGGCGCGAACGCGCGTCGCGCGCTGCAGGTGACGACCGCCCCGACCGGCTTCGAGGGCGAGGGATTCCCGGTCCGCCGGGCCTTCGCCGGTATCGACTACAAGAACCTCGACCCGTTCATCATGATGGACCAGATGGGCGAGGTGGAGTACGCGCCGGGCGAGCCCAAGGGCACCCCCTGGCACCCGCACCGCGGCTTCGAGACCGTCACCTACATCATGGACGGCGCCTTCATCCACCAGGACTCGCACGGCGGCGGCGGCACCATCAGCGACGGTGACACGCAGTGGATGACGGCGGGCAGCGGCCTGCTGCACATCGAGACCCCGCCGGAGGCGCTGGTCATGAGCGGCGGCCTCTTCCACGGCCTGCAGCTGTGGGTGAACCTGCCGGCCAAGGACAAGATGATCGCGCCGAAGTACCAGGACATCCGCGGCGGCAACGTCAAGATGCTGGCCTCCGAGGACGGCGGCGCGCTCATCCGGATCATCGCGGGCGACATCGACGGCCACCAGGGCCCGGGTGCCACGCACACCCCGATCACCATGCTGCACGTCTCGGTGAACCCCGGTGCCCAGGTGACGCTGCCCTGGCGCGCGGACTTCAACGCCCTGGCGTACGGCCTGGCCGGCCGCGGCACCGCGGGCCCGGAGGGCCGGCCGTTCCGGATGGGGCAGGCCGTGGTCTTCGGGCGCGGTGACTCGCTCACCATCACCGCCGACGAGAGCCAGGAAACGCGCAGCCCCAACTTCGAGGTCGTGCTCCTCGGCGGGCTCCCGATCCGCGAGCCGATGATGCAGTACGGCCCGTTCGTGATGAACACCCACGCCGAACTCGCCCAGGCCTTCGAGGACTTCCAGGCCGGTCGGCTCGGCAGGATTCCCGCCGGTCAGGAGTGATCCGGCGCCGCTCGGCGGCACCTTGCATAACGCGGCCCCGGCCGGGAATCCGATTCCCGTCCGGGGCCGTCGCATACGGTGGGGACAGTTCCGCGCGGCGGGTCGTTGCGGTGTTCGTTGGCAGGTGCATTCACCCTGAGTGACTGCACGTGCACTTGCACGTGCAGATGCACGTGACTTCGATCTCTGGCTATCATCTCCCCTGTCCTGCACGGTACTTACCTGGAGAGAAGCATGCGCCACACGTACAACGGCATGGCCGCGTCCGATCTCTCCGGCGTGGCGTGGCAGAAGAGCCGGCACAGCAATGCCAACGGGCAGTGCGTGGAACTCGCCGCACTGCCCGACGGTGATGTGGCCGTCCGCAATTCGCGTTTTCCGGACGGACCGGCGCTGATATATACGAAGGAAGAGATCGAATCCCTCATTCTCGGGATGAAGAACGGGGAGTTCGATCACCTTGTGGCGAATTGACCGCGGCCGTCACTTACGGTGACGGCGCGCCGCTCACGTCCTACGGCTCCTCGGAGTCCCCGGGTTCGCCGGGCAGCGTGAACAGCGCCCAGACGACCTTGCCGGTCCCGCTCAGCGGGTGCCAGCCCCAGGTCTCGCTGAAGGACTCCACCAGGTGCAGTCCCCGGCCGGACTCCGCCACGAAGTCGGGCGCCTTGGTGACCGGCCCGTGACTGCTGGGGTCGCGGACCGCGCAGACTACGCGCGTTGACCACCGCACCAGGCTGAGCCGGACGCACCCCTCGGCGGCCTCCTCGGGCAGCGCGTAGCGCAGCGCGTTGGTGACCAGTTCCGAGGCGACGAGTTCCACGCCGTCCTGGAGTGCTTCCAGGTCCCATGCGCGGAGAATGGACCGGGTGAACCGGCGCGCGTCACCGACGGCCTCGTAGCGCGGCGGGAGCGGGCAGGACGTGGCGCTCGACGACGAAAGGCGCTCGGGGATCAGCCCGTCCCATAAGGGCTGCAGTCCGGTCGAGCTATCGGTCCACATGCGCACCACCCGGTATCGGCACGTACATCATCGTCCCGTACGGCCGCAGGACGATGCAAGGGGCGGATGCACGTGCATTTGCATGCTGCGATACGGGTGGGACGGAAGTGGCGATCGAGAGTGACCGATCGCGTACTCAACGCAGCGCGGAGATGGCAGACTGCTGGATGCCACGGGGAGAAGGTAGGCGCACATGACCACAGTTCAGTCGGGAAGCGGATCGATGGTGCGCCGCATCCTTCTGGGCTCGCAGCTGCGCAGGCTGCGCGAATCCAAGGGCATCACCCGTGAGGCCGCGGGCTACTCGATCCGTGCGTCCGAGTCGAAGATCAGCCGGATGGAGCTCGGCCGCGTGAGCTTCAAGGAGCGGGACGTGGCCGATCTGCTCACCCTCTACGGGATCTCCGACGACGCCGAGCGCTCGACGCTGCTCGGCCTGGTCCGCGAGGCCAATATCGCCGGCTGGTGGCACGGCTTCGGCGACGTCCTGCCCTCCTGGTTCCAGACCTATGTGGGCCTGGAGGAGTCGGCCTCGGTCATCCGCAGCTTCGAGAGCCAGTTCGTGCACGGGCTGCTCCAGGCCGACGAGTACAGCCGCGCCGTCATCGAGCTGGGGCACCCGGACGCCCCCGCCGAGGAGGTCGAGCGCCGGCTGGACCTGCGTCACAAGCGTCAGAAGCTGCTGACCGGTGAGAACGCACCGGAGATCGTCGCGGTGATGGACGAGGCCGTGGTGCGGCGCAGCTTCGGCGGCGCCGGGGTGATGCACGCCCAGTTGCGGCACCTCGTGGAGGTGTCGCACCAGCCGAACGTCACGGTGCAGCTGTTGCCGCTGGAGTTCACCGGCTACTCGGCAGGCGCGAGCGGCACCTTCACCCAGTTGAGCTTCCCGGAATCGGATGTCTCCGACGTCGTGTACGTCGAGCAGCTGACCGGCGCCATGTACATCGACAAGCGGGACGAAGTGGACCAGTACCACGTCGTCATGGAGAAACTGCGTACGGACAGCCTCTCGCCGGCGGCAACCCGGGAGCGGCTGAACGACATTCTGCACGCCATGTGACCACTCCCGGGGGACCGGATTCCGTTCCCATCCCGGGCCGTCATTTCACGGGGTTTCCGGCCATTCACCTGATCGAGTGAAGTGATCCTTGACATGCCGATCAGTTCATCGGCCCGGTGATCTCATGCTCCGGTGGACCGGTACCTGCGCACCTACGAGAGCAACGGGTGCCTCGTGGTGGAGCTCAACGGGGAGATCGACGTCGAAGCGGCGGTGGCGATCACCCCGCTCCTCGACGATCTCACCCAGGCCCCCGGCCCTACCCTGGTGATCGACCTGAGCCCGGTGCGGTTCATCGACTGCTCGGGGCTCGCGGTGCTGTGCCGGGCCCGCCGGCGCGTGCTCTCCCACGGGGGCACCGTGCAGCTCGTCTGCGCGCGCCCCATGACGTTGCGCATCCTGCGCGCCACCGGGCTCATGACCGCCTTCCGGCCGGTCGCCGACCTCGACACGGCACTGGCCCGGCCCGCCGGGGATGATCCCTAGTCGGCGCAGATCGCCGTGACGAACTCGGCGACCCGGTCCTTCTCGAGGTGGCGGGCGATGTCCGCCTCGCTGATCATGCCGATCAGCCGGTGCGCGGGGTGGTCGATCACCGGCAGCCTGCGGACCCTGGCCTCCTCCATCACCTCCAGGATCCGGTCCACCTCCTCGTCGCTCTCGATGATCTCCGGCCGTCCCTGGGCGAGTTCGCCGCAGGACACCTCGGACGGGTCGCGCCCCTCCGCGACGCACTTCAGCACGATGTCCCGGTCGGTGACGATGCCGACCAGCACGTCGTCGTCCCCGCAGATCGGCAGGGCCCCGACGCACTGCTCGCTCATGATCCGGGCCGCGTCGGCCAGGTTCTCGCGCTCACCGATGCACATGGCGCCGGGATGCATGATGTCCAGAGCCGTGGTCATGACGGCGCCTCCTCCGTGGCGTGGATCGCCTCTTCCCTGGCTCCATCGTCACCCTGGTGGAGTAGTTCCGCGAGAGGGCGCACCCTGGAAGGGACACCGACACCGGGGACCGCTGGAGGTGCACGTCATGCAGACCCTCGTCGGATGGCACATCGAGATGGACTTCCGTGAGGAAGGGTCCAGGACCAAGGCCGCGGCGTTGCTCCGCCTCCCGGACGGGACGGAGGTCAGGTCGCACGGCCACGCCAACCGGCATCCCGCCGACCCCTCCCAGGACCGGGTCGGCGAGGAGCTCGCCGCCGCGCGGGCGCTGAACGACCTCGCCCGTCAGCTGCTGGGCAAGGCCGCGCACGAGATCGAGGAGGTCACGCACATCTCGGCGCACCCCCGGATCTGACCGCTCCGGCCGGGTCGCCGGCCACCGCCGTCAGAGCCAGCCCCGCCGCTTGAAGACCAGGTAGAGGCTGACGCAGACCACGCCCATCAGCACGATCGCGAAGGGGTAGCCGAGCAGCCAGTGCAGCTCGGGCATGTGGTCGAAGTTCATGCCGTAGATCGTGCCGACGAGGGTGGGCGCGAAGAGGATGGCGGCCCACGCGGAGATCTTCTTGATCTCCTCGTTCTGCTCGAAGCCCGCCTCGGCCAGCGCCCGCATCTCCGCGTTCTGCTGCTGGGCGACGAGCGTGGCGTTCAGCGTCAGCAAGTCGCCGAGCGCCTGGCGGAAGCCGTCGACGCGCTCGATGGTGTGGGTGACGTGGTCGGCGACGTCGCGCAGGTAGCGCTGGAGCTCCTCGCCGGTTCCGTACTTCTCGAAGCCCGCCTGCAGACCCTCCAGCATCGGGGTGAGCGGGCGGGTGGCGCGCTGGAACTCCAGTACCTCCTGGGAGAGCTCGTAGATCCGGCGGGAGACCTGCGGGTCCCCGCCGAAGACCTGGATCTCGCTCTCCTCCATGTCCTTCTCGACCCCCGCCACGACCGGCGCGTAACCGTCGACGACCGTGTCGAGTATCGCGTAGAGCACCGCTTCCGGGCCGAGCTTGAGCAGCTCGGGGTTGCTCTCCATACGGCGGCGCACGGCGGACAGGTCGGGGGCCGAACCGTGCCGCACGGTCAGCACGAAGCCCGGGCCGACGAAGATGTGCAGCTCCGCGAAGTCGACCTCCTCGGGCAGGTCCAGGTAGCGCGCCGCGCGCAGCACGACGAAGAGGGTGTCCCCGTACCGTTCCAGCTTGGGGCGCTGGTGGGCCTGGATGGCGTCCTCCAGCGCGAGCGGGTGCAGGTCGAACTCCTTGGCCAGGGAGACCAGCTCGGCCTCGGTCGGCCGGAACAGCCCGATCCAGGCCATCGCGCCCGGTTCGGCGCGCAGTTGCGCGTACGCCTCGGCCAGGGACGACGGGGTCGCGATGCGGCGGCCGCCCCGGTAGAGGGCCGCGTCCATGACGCTGCTGACCCTCACGCCACCGGCGCCGCCGGACGACTCCGGCTCCAGGGGTACGTGCGCCTCACCGGAGGGCGCCGGGGCCGGCGGGGCGGGGCGGGCGTGCTTCGCCGTCCTCGCCCTCTCCTTCGCCGAGTTCCTCAGTGCGCGCAGGGTACGCAGGCGACGCCCGGACACCGGCAACACCACCTCTCACGGGACACCTGTGCAGCCTAGGCCCTGCCCCGCGGTCGCGTGCCCTGCCGTGCCGCGTGGCCGGCCGCACGTCGGGGAGGGCCGAACGGGTGACGACGGGGCCGCCGACGTATCGGCACCCGTGCGCTTCTCGTTGGACAGATCCCATCCGTGATCACTGATTGGAACCACGCTCGTGAACCGTATCGCCAAGGCCGCCGCTCTCACCGCCGCTGCGAGTGCCGCCGTCGTCGGCAGCGCCGGTGGCGCCCTCGCCCTCGACGGCCACGGGCACGGCGGCTCGCACGCCGAGGGCAAGGCCATCGGATCCCCCGGTGTCGTCAGCGGCAATGTCATCCAGGTCCCGGTGAACATCCCGGTCAACGTCTGCGGCAACTCCGTGAACCTCATCATCTCCCTGGTCAACCCGACCCTGGGCAACGTCTGCATCAACCGCTGACGCGGCGGGCCGGCCCCGGATCTCCGGCGCCGGCCCGGCCCGGCCGTGGACGAAGCGGCGCCCGTCGTGTGCCCCTGCTTCGTCCCGCGGTTCCACGGCGGCCTCCGGGCCGCCGTTTCGCATGCCGCGCCCCTCCCGGGCCGGCCGCGGCCACCGGGCGAGCGGCGGTCCGCACGCGGCGGGCGGTGGCAGGGGGCCACGAGTAACCTGAGTCGCGGGGGCCGCGGCAGGCGATCCCTGACAGGGCGCGACGGGTTCCGTGCGCACCCCGGACCCGGACCCGGCCCCGTCGCCACCGGTCCGTTCTTCCCCGTCCTTCCCGTCCCGTGACTCCCCGATCCCGTGATCCCGTGGGCGGCCCTCGCCGAGTGGGAAGAACGGTGGACGGAGCGTAACGTTGCGGGCGGATACGGAGTGGCTGGCCATGGGGACACCCGAGGAACACGCGGTCGCCGGCGTGGCGGATGCCGTCACGCTGGTGCTCGATGCCCGGGGTCTGGTGCTGAGCTGGCCGCCGACCGCGCGGCGGCTGCTCGGGCTCGCCCCCGACGAGGTCGTCGGCCACCCGGCGCAGGATCTGCTGGCCCCGCAGGACGTGGCGCGGCTGCCGGAGATCCGGTCCCGCTGCCGGTCCGAGGGCGGCTGGACGGGGGTGCTCCGGCTGCGCCACGCCGACGGCTCCGTGCGCACGCTGGGCGTCCGGGTGGCGGCACTGCCCGCGGAGGCCACCGGCTCCGGGGTCCGCTGGCTCGTCCTGGCCGCCGAGTCCTCGCACACGGCGCGTTCGGCCGCCTCGGGGCTGACCGACACGATGCTGGAGCGGATCGTCGGCCAGACGCCCATCGGGCTGGCCGTGGTCGACACCGAACTGCGCTGCGTGTGGTCGAACGCGGCGCTGGAGCGGTTCGGCGGCGGCCCCACCCAGGAGCGGATCGGGCACCGGCTCGCGGAGATCCAGCCCGGTCTGAACGCCACGGTCCTGGAGGCGCAGATGCGCCAGGTCCTGGAGACCGGCGTTCCGGTGATCGACTACGAGCACGTCGGCCGGTTTCGGACCGCCCCGCGCCGGGAGCAGGCGCACTCGATGTCCTTCGTCCGTCTGGAGGACGAGCGCGGCGTCCCGGTCGGGGTCTGCTACTCCGTGATCGACATCAGCGACCGCTGGCGGGCCCGCCAGCGGCTGTCGCTGCTGGACCGCGCCAGTGAGCAGATCGGCCGCACGCTGGACGTCATGCACACCGCGCAGGACCTGGCCGACGTCGTGGTGCCGGACCTGGCCGACTACGTGGCCGTCGAACTGCTGGAGTCGGTCATCAAGGGCGCCGAGCCGCAGCCGGGCCCGATCGACGACCCGCTCACCACGACACTGCGCCGCGCGGGCATGCGGGCCGCGCGGCAGGGCGAGCCGGAACCGGCCTTCGGCCTCGGGGCGGTCGTCTCCTACCTGCCCGGCACACCGCCGATCCGGGCGCTGACCGACGGCCGGTCCTGGTTCACCCCACGGCTGGACCCGTTGGGCCTGGAGTGGTGCGCGGGCGCGCCCGGCGGCCGGGCGCAGCGTTTCGGCGAACTGGGCCTGCACACCGCCATGGTGGTGCCGATCCGCGCCCGGGGGGTCACCCTCGGTGTGACACTGTTCTTCCGGGTGCGCAGGGCCGAGCCCTTCGACGCGGAGGACCTGCGGCTGGCCGAGGAGGTGATGGCGCGCGCTGCGGTGTGCGTCGACAACGCCCGCCGCTACACGCGGGAGCGGGATGCCGCGCTGGTGCTGCAGCGCAGCCTGCTGCCGCACGTCTTCCCGCCGCAGGACGCCGTGGACGTGGCCACCTACTACCGTCCGGCCGACGAGCTGTCGGGGGTCGGCGGGGACTGGTTCGACGTCGTCCCGCTGTCCGGGGCGCGGGTAGCCCTGGTGGTGGGCGAGGTGGTGGGGCACGGCATCGACGCGGCCGCGACCATGGGCCAGTTGCGTACGGCGGTGCGCACGCTGGCCGATCTCGACCTGCCGCCCGAGGAGTTGATGGCGCACCTGGACGACCTGGTGGTGCAGGTGGCCCGGGAGCAGCGCGATGCCCTGCCGCCGGGGACGGACGGCGGCGTGCTCGGGTCGAGCTGCCTGTACGTCACGTACGACCCGGTGAGCCGGAGTTGCGTCATGGCCAGCGCCGGGCATCTGCCGCCCGCCGTGCTGTCGCCGGGACGGGACGCGGTGCGGTTTCCCGACGTGCCGATCGGCCCGTCGCTCGGGCTGGGCGGACTGCCCTTCGAGGCCACCGAGCTGACGCTCGAGGAGGGCAGCGTACTGGCCCTCTACACCGACGGACTGCTCGCCTCCCCGGGCGCCCCGCGCACCATGACCCTGCAGGACACCGGGCGGGAGCGGCTGCGCGCGGCGCTGGAGGGCGGCGACCTCCCGCTGGACGGACTGTGCCGCAGCGTGGTCGACGAACTCGCCCCGGCGCGGCCGACGGACGACGTGGCGCTGCTGCTGGCCAGGACGCGCAGCCTCGACACCAGCCGCGTCGCCTCCTGGGAGCTGTCCAGCGATCCCGCGGTGGTCGGCCGGGCCCGGGAGATGTCCACCCGGCAGCTCGACTCGTGGGGGCTGCCCGGCCTCGCGTTCACCACCGAGCTCGTGGTGAGCGAGCTGGTCACCAACGCCATCCGGCACGCCTCCGGCCCCATCCGGCTGCGCCTGATCCTGGAACGGGCGCTGATCTGCGAGGTCTCGGACGCCAGCAGCACCTCGCCGCATCTGCGCCATCCCCGCACGCTCGACGAGGGCGGCCGGGGGCTCTTCCTGATCTCGCAGTTCGCCCAGCGCTGGGGCACCCGCTACACGGGCGACGGGAAGATCATCTGGGCGGAGCAGTTCCTGGACGGCCAGGGCCCGGGCGCCGGTGCCGGCCTGGACCTGGGCGAGATCCCGGTGCGCGCACGGGTCTGACGCTCCGTTTTCTATGGTCCAGACCTATTGACCGGCTGGTCCAGACCTTTCTACGCTCTGCGAGTGAACTGTGGTGGGCATGACATCGTGTCAACGGCCCGCCAGGCGGCAAGGTTTCCCCGTCGGCCCCCCACTCGAGGAGCACCCCTTGAGCACTGGAGACACCCCACGCACCTCACGGACCAGACGCCTCAGGGCCTCGGCGGTCGCGGGCTTCACCGCGCTGCTGCTGCCCGTCGCGGCTCTCGTCGGTCTGGCCACCCCTGCGCACGCCGCGGGCACCACCGCCACGTACACCAAGACCCAGGACTGGGGAACGGGGTTCGAGGGCAAGTGGACGATCACCAACAGCGGCACCACCAGCATCAGTAGCTGGACGGTCGAGTGGGACTACCCCGCCGGCACCTCGGTGACCTCGGCGTGGGACGCCGACGTCACCAGCACCGGCACCCACTGGACCGCCAAGAACAAGAGCTGGAACGGCACCCTGGCTCCCGGTGCCAGCGTCAGCTTCGGATTCAACGGCGCAGGCGCCGGAAGCCCCAGCGGCTGCAAGCTCAACGGCGGCTCCTGCACCGGCGGCGGTGGCGGCGACCCGACCCCGACGCCCACGCCGACCCCCACCCCCACGCCCACCCCGACCCCGACGCCGACCCCCACCGGCCCGGCGGGCAGCAAGATCCGTCTCGGCTACTTCGCCGAGTGGGGCGTCTACGGCCGCAACTACCACGTCAAGAACCTGGTGACCTCCGGCACGGCGAGCAAGCTGACCCACATCAACTACGCCTTCGGCAACGTCACCAACGGCCAGTGCGCCATCGGCGACTCGTACGCCGACTACGACAAGGCCTACACCGCGGACCAGAGCGTCGACGGCGTCGCCGACACCTGGGACACCGGTGCGCTGCGCGGCAGCTTCAACCAGCTGCGCAAGCTGAAGAAGCAGTATCCGAACATCAAGATCCTGTGGTCGTTCGGCGGCTGGACCTGGTCCGGCGGATTCGGCCAGGCGGCCGCCAACCCGACCGCCTTCGCCAACTCCTGCTACAACCTGGTCGAGGACCCGCGCTGGGCGGACGTCTTCGACGGCATCGACATCGACTGGGAGTACCCCAACGCCTGCGGCCTGTCCTGCGACACCAGCGGGGCCTCGTCCTTCAAGACGCTGATGTCCGCGCTGCGCACCCGGTTCGGCTCCAACAACCTGGTCACCGCGGCCATCACCGCCGACGGCACCAACGGCGGCAAGATCGACGCTGCCGACTACGCGGGCGCCGCGCAGTACGTCAACTACTACAACGTGATGACGTACGACTACTTCGGCTCCTTCGACGCGGACGGCCCGACCGCCCCGCACTCCCCGCTCACCTCCTACAGCGGCATCCCGATCGCCGGGTTCTACTCCGACGCGGCGATCCAGAAGCTGAAGAGCAAGGGCATCGCGTCGAACAAGCTCAACCTGGGGATCGGCTTCTACGGGCGCGGCTGGACCGGCGTCACGCAGGACGCCCCGGGCGGCTCGGCCACCGGTGCCGCGCCGGGCACGTACGAGGCGGGCAACGAGGACTACAAGGTCCTCAAGAACACCTGCCCGGCCACCGGGACCATCGCCGGCACCGCGTACGCCCACTGCGGCAGCAACTGGTGGAGCTACGACACCCCGGCGACCATCGCGGGCAAGATGGCCTACGTGAAGAACCAGGGCCTCGGCGGAGCGTTCTTCTGGGAGTTCAGCGGCGACACCAGCAACGGTGAGCTGGTCACCGCGATCAACAACGGCCTGAGCTAGTCCGGCCGGAGGAAGGCCGGGGAGGCGGTCCAGCCGCCTCCCCGGCCTTCCGCGTGCTCAGGCCGTGCAGCGGGAGCCGTCGAGGGAGAAGGACGCGGGATCGGCGTTGCCCGAGTACCGGGCGCCGATGAAGCCGAAGGTCGCCGAACCGCCCGTGCCCAGCGAGCGGTTGTAGCCCTTGGCGCGGACCGTGACCGACCCGCCCGACTGGTGGAAGTCCGCGTCCCACATCTGCGTCACGCGCCGGCCGTCGGGGAACGTCCAGTCCAGCCGCCAGTCCGACCGCGGGATGCGGGTCGTGACGGTCACCGCCGCCTGGAAGCCGCTGTCCCACTCGTCGACCAGGGTGTACGTGACGGAACACGTCGCCGCGGGGGCGGAGGGCGAGCCGTGCGGGGACCGCGCGGGCGGGGCGGCGTCCGACGGGCGGCGGGCCGGCACGGCGGGGATCGTGTGCTCCGCGGCGGACGGCTCGGCGTCACCGGGGAAGGACGCGCCGTCGGAGGGGTCCTGGGTCCCGGCCGTCGCGGGGGCACTGGGCACACCGGGTCCGGGCAGCGGGGGCAGACCTCGGTCGGTGCCGCCCTGCGGGGTGGGCGCGGCGGAAGCGGCCCGCGGCGCGGAGTCGTCGGCCGTCACCAGGACCGTCAGCCCGACCACGGCGGCCAGCAGGCCCGCGACGACCACCACGGCCATCCGGCCGCCGGGCAGGTGCCCGCGGGCCCGCCCGGCCGGGCGGGCGGTGCGGCGCGGCGGCCTGCGGTCCGCACGCCGCAACGGCGGCTGCGCCCCGCCGACGCGGGTCGCCTGCCGGCGGGCCTCCAGGTACGCCGGGCCCGCCCAGCCCAGCACGCCCTCGGCGAGCGCTTGCGCCAGGGCGTCGCCGTCGCCGTGCGGGGTCAGGCAGACCACCGCCTTCGCGCAGTCCGGGCACCGGTCGAGGTGCCGGCGCAGGTCCTCCGGCAGCGCTTCCTGCGGCAGGAACCTCGCCGTGTCCAGCAGCCCGGCGTAGCCTCCGCACTCCTGCGTCGGGGGCTCCGCCATGTGCGTGCGCAGGCAGTACTCGCGGAAGAACTCGCGCGCGCGGTCGGTCTCCTCGGGGGTGACTGCCGGGTGGCGCTCCACCTCCGCGTACCAGAGCGTCTCCGCGGCCCGCTCGGGCATCGCCCGCAGCCCGCGCAGCGCCAGCGGCTCCGGGCGCCGCGCCCCGGTGCGGGCCCGGCGGGCGGCACGCTCGGCGTTCAGCCAGATCCGCAACTCGGGCTGCAGGCTGTCGCCGTCGCCGGCGGCCGCCCAGTGCGCGGTGGTGTCCCGGACGGCCGTCAGCAGGAACGGCAGGCAGGGCAGCCCCGCACCACCGGTACCGGTACCGGGCGCGTGCGCCGTGTACGGCTCCTTGGCCGCCGCCAGCCCGCGGTCGAAGGCGTCGGCGGCCAACCGATCGCCGGCCTCGCGGGTGAGGGTGCACAGCTGCGCGAGGCAGAGCACTTCCCCCCAGTACTCGGACAGCAGGACGGCCTCGGGGACCGGGGCTGCGGGGGTCATGGAGCGGGGGACCACCCTTCGGCGTCGGGGAGGCTGCGCCTTTGTGGTGCCGGGAGCCTTTCACGCTTCCTGCACAAGCAGCAAGACGCGATGTCCTCTGCGTGCAGGGGGTGTTGATGCAGCTTTGACGGGATGCGCGACGTCCGTGCGCGCGCAGGACGGCCCGTGGTGCGGCGCCCGAGGCCACCGCGCCGCCCCCGACGCGGATCGGCGGTGCCGAGGGCATTCGCAGTGCGACGCGGCGCCCACCGGGACCCGCACGCCGTCCGGTCGGCGCGTGCGCCGTTGGTGGGCGGTGCCGAGGGCGGGCCCTCCCGGAGCGTCACGCCGTTCCGTCGGCGGGGGCGGAGGTGGGAGCGGCGGGGCGTGGGAGGGCGGTGCGGATGGCCGGGAGGGTCAGGACCGCGGCCACCGCGCCGAGTTGCCAGACGGCGCCGAAGCCGAGGACACCGGAGGTGCCCAGGAGCACCGACAGCGGCCCGGCGGCGGCGAGGCCGACGGGGCCCAGGGCGAACGCGCCGAAGGCGCCGTACGCGCTGACGCGGGCGACGGCCCCGGGTGGGACCTGGGACTGGGTGACGGTGGCGTAGAGGGTTGCGCAGACGGACGAGCCGATGCCCGCGGCCAGCGCGCCGGCGCAGACCCACGGCAGCGGCCACCCGCCGGCGAGGGCCGCCGAGGGCAGGGCCCAGCACACCGTGGCGGCCGTGGCGACGAACAGCGGCCGGCGGGGCCTGCGGCCCAGCATGGCCGTGCCGCCGGCGACCGCGCCCGCCCCGTACAGCGCCATGACCAGGCCCCACGAGGTCGCCCCGCCGAGGCGGCGCTGGGCGACGAGGGGGCCGAGGACCAGGAACGGCGCCCACACGAAGAGGTTGAACAGGCAGACGTGGAGGGAGGTGACCCACAGCCAGGTCCGGGAGCGGAACTCCGTCCAGCCCTCCCGCAGGCCGGTGAGGAAGGAAGCCGCGGGTCCGGCGGGTCCGGCCGTACGGGGCAACAGGAGCAGCGCCGCGACGCTGACGCCGTAGCTGGCGGCGTCCACCGCGAACACCGCCGACGCGCCCGCGGTCGCGGTCAGCACGCCGGCGAGCGCGGGCCCGGCGACCGACGCCGCCGAACGGGCCACGCCCAGAAGCGCGTTGCCGTCCGACAGCGCGTCGCCCCGCACGATGCGCGGCACGAGCGCGTCGAGCGCCGGGGTGAACAACGCCTCGGCGGCGCCCCAGACGACGACCAGCGCCGTCAGCGTCGCCAGGTGCGGTGCGCCGCCCAGCAGGGCCAGGGCCAGGCCGCCCTGGGTGAGGCAGCGCGTGATGTCGGCGGTGAGCATCACCCGCCGGCTGCCCCAGCGGTCGCTGAGGACGCCGCCGGCGAGGAGCACCAGGACCAGCGGCAGGATCCGGGCGGTGAGGACGAGGCCGAGTTCGGTACCGCCGCCACCGTTCTCCAGCACGGCGAACGCCAGCGCGACCGACGCCATCGACGATCCGAGCAGGGACGTGGCGTAGCCGGTGAAGAAGCGGCGGAAGTCGCGTTCCCGCAGCACAGCGGGGCGGAAGTCGAAGGCCATGGGCGCAGCGTGCAAGGGCCGTCGGCCGACACGCCAGAGCGGCGGTCGAAATTATTGAGTCGGGTCGAATCAACTTATGATGGATGCGGTTGCGGACGGCAGGTCATTTACTGCGGTCCGCGGGCCTTGGTGAGGGTGCGCAGCGACAAGGGGGTGGGGCATGAGCCGTCCCGTGGAGTACGCCGTCGCCGTCGACCGCTATCTCGCCGCCACGGGCCTGGGCACCGGCTCCCGCCGGGTCTACCGGATCGCCCTCGCCACCTGGGCGTGGGGCCTGGTCGACCGCGCCGCGCCCCTGGGGCGCGGTCGGCGCAACGCCGCGCCGCCCGCCGTCCCGCTGGCACTGCTCGACACACCGCAGGCCGCGCGGCGGTTGCGCGAGGCCTTCGCCGCGCGCTCCGCGGCGGTCGGCGCCCGTACCGCCAACCGCGAACTGTCCGTGCTCGTCGCCGCCGTGACCTGGTGGCGGGCGCAGGGCTGGCTGACCGGCGACCCCGTGGACGGCCTGCGGGCGCTGCCCCTGCCGGGGCCGCGCGACACGGGGGGCGGCCTCGACGCGGACCGCGCGCGGGAGGTGCTCGGCCTGCCGGCCCCCTTGCGCGAACAGGCCCTGTGGCATCTGCTCCACGACACCGGGGCGTCCATCGAGCGGGTCCTCGCCCTGGACGTCGACCACCTGGACCTGCCCGGCCGCCGTACCCGTGAGCGCTTCGGCGGCACGCCGCTGCGCTGGGGTGAGGCGACGGACCGGCTGCTGGCGCTGCTGACACTGGGGCGCGTCGCCGGGCCGGTGTTCCGCACCGGCCGGGGGCGGCTGTCCTACCGCCGCGCGGCCGAGGTCTTCACCGCCGCCACCCGCCCGCTCGACCCGGGCGGGCGGGGGTGGACGCTGCGGGACCTGCGCGGCCCGGGGCGGCGGTGACCCGCGGCGTCAGCCGCCGTGGGTGAAGCGGGCGACGACCGTGAGCGTCGCGGGGCCCTTGATCATGCCGAGCCGGTTCCAGGTGAGGCCGAAGTCGGCCCGGTCGACGACGGCTTCGACGGTGAGGACGACCGCGTCGGGGGAGGCGGTGTCGGCCCGGCCCGTCAGGGCGAGCGGGCGGGTGGTGCCGCGCACGGTCAGTTCGCCGTCGACCGCGAGGGCGCCGTCCGCGTCGGCGGTGACCCGGCGGGCGGTGAAGACGATCGCCGGGTGGGCGGCGACGTCGAAGAACTCGGCGGACTTCAGGTGGGTGTCCCGCTGGGTGTTGCCCGTGTCGAGAGAGGCGGCCTCGATGGTGAGCGTGCCGTGTGCGGTGCCGTCGGGGGCGAGTTCGCCGCTGCCGGCGACGGTGGCGAAGGCGCCCTTGACGGTGGCCGCGTTCCACATCGTCTTGTGCGTGAGCCGGACCGAGGAAGCCGCGGGGTCGAGGACCCACGAGCCCGTGCGCGGGCCGGCGGGGGTGGTGGACGAGTCGGTCATGGGGGAACCGCATCCTTTGATCGCTAGCCAGATATTAAGTAGCTGGTTAGACAATAACGGGCATTGGTACCCTGGGCAATGTGATGACGGAGATCCACACGGGGGCGGACGGCGGGGTGACCTGCCCCGGCACCGCGGACCTGGAACTGCTCGCGCGGTGGGACGGGTTGCAGTCGGGCTTCCGCCGCGTCACCGATCAGCTGCTGGCGGACGTGGAGGCGCGGTCGGGGCTGGCCCCGTCCTCGTTCCAGGCGTTGTGGTTCCTCATGACCACACCGGAGCGCTCCGCGCCGATGAACCAGCTCGCGGGAACCCTCGGCTTCACGACGGCGGGCACCACCAAGGTCGCCGACCGCCTCACGGAGGCCGGCCTCATCGAACGCCGTCCGTGCCGGAGCGACCGGCGGGTCACGCTGGCGGCGCTCACCGAACGCGGGCTGGAGGTGGCGGCGACGGCCGCCCGCGCCCTCGCCGACGCGCTGCGGGAACGCGTCGTCGCCCCCCTCGGCGGCACGGAGCGCTTCGCCGCGCTCGCGGACGCGGTCACCGCGGTCGACCCGGAGCCGCCGGGCCGTCCCCCGTGCGGCGCCTGAGCACAAGCCGTCAGATGCCTGTCGCGACCGAGCGCGGGTCGAAGCCGAAGGGCAGCTCCAGGCGGTGGCGGCGCATCAGGGCGTCGTCGGACAGCAGTTCCTGCGTGCGGCCGTCGGCCGCGATGACGCCGCCGCTGAGGATCACCGCGCGGGAGCACAGTTCCAGGGCGTAGGGCAGGTCGTGCGTGACCATCAGCACCGTGACGTCCAGCGACCGCAGGATGTCGGCGAGTTCGCGCCGCGAGGCCGGGTCCAGGTTGGACGAGGGCTCGTCGAGGACGAGGATCTCCGGCTCCATGGCGAGCACGGTGGCCACCGCGACCCGGCGTCGCTGGCCGAAGGACAGGTGGTGCGGCGGCCGGTCGGCGAACTCCGCCATGCCGACCCGCTCCAGTGCCCTGCGGACGCAGGCTTCCAGTTCGGGGCCGCGCATCCCGGCCGCGGCGGGTCCGAAGGCGACGTCCTCGCGGACGGTCGGCATGAACAACTGGTCGTCCGGGTCCTGGAAGACGATGCCGACCCGGCGGCGGATCTCCGCGAGGTGCCTGCGGTCGCCGACCGGCAGGCCCGCGACGGTGACCGTGCCCGCGCCCGCCTCCAGGATGCCGTTGAGGTGCAGGACGAGCGTGGTCTTGCCGGCGCCGTTGGGCCCGAGCAGGGCGACCCGCTCGCCGCGGCCGATGGTGAGGTCCACGCCGAACAGCGCCTGGTGGCCGTCGGGGTAGGCGTAGGCGAGGCCGTCGACCTCGAGCGAAGGTGTCACACGAACCATCCCATCAGACAGACCAGCAGCGCGGCGGCCGGGAGCGCGGCCGCGTACGACCACTGGGCACGGGACGCCGTGACGTCGTCGATCACCGGCATGCTGCCGGCGTAGCCGCGGCTGACCATGGCCAGGTGGACGCGCTCGCCGCGTTCGTAGGAGCGGATGAACAGGGCGCCCGCGGACTTGGCGAGCACGCCCCAGTGGCGCGGGCCGCGGGCCTCGAAGCCGCGCGAGGCCCGGGCGACGCGCATGCGGCGCATCTCGTCGGTGATGACGTCGCCGTAACGGATCATGAAGGAGGCGATCTGCACCAGCAGCGCGGGCAGCCGCAACCGCTGCAGCCCGAGCAGCAGTTCGCGCAGTTCGGTGGTGGAGGCCAGCAGCACCGACGCGGCGACGCCCAGGGTGCCCTTGGCGAGGATGTTCCAGGCGCCCCACAGGCCGTTCACGCTCACGGACAGCCCGAGCACCTGCGTGTGCGGGCCCTCGGCGACGAACGGCATCAGGACGGCGAAGGCGACGAACGGCACCTCGATCAGCAGCCGCCGCAGCAGGAAGCCCGCGGGTACCCGGGCCACCGCCGCCACCGTGGCCAGCAGCACCGCGTACAGGCCGAAGGCCCACACCGCGGTGCGCGGGGTGGACACGACGACCAGGACGAAGCAGAAGACCGCGGCGATCTTGCACTGCGGGGGCAGCGCGTGCACCCGCGAGTGCCCGTGCCGGTAGAGCCGGTGTGCGTGCCCCGCGCCCATCCGTCAGGCCTCGTCCGCGCGCGGCCGGCGGCGCACGACCCAGAAGACGCCGCTGCCGAGCGCGAGGGTGGCGCCGACGCCCAGGATCCCGGCGAGACCGCCGGACAGCCGGGGGTCGCCGACGTCCTCGGTCCGGTAGTCCGCCAGCGGCGAGTCCTTGGCCGCGTGCTCCTCGGTCTTCTTGTCGATGCCGTGGTCGGCGGCGACCTTCTCCAGGCCGTCGGGGCTGGACGACGCGTAGTAGCTGACGAATCCGGCGAGCACCAGGGCGGCGATCAGGCCGGCGATCCACAGCGGCCGTACGCCGCCGCGCTTGGGGGTGGTGGTCACGGCCGCCATCAGACGGTCGCCTCCTTCAGCTCCAGCGGACGGCGCAGGCCACGGGCGCCGTGGACGAGATCGGGACGGACGGCGATCACGGCGCCCACCGTCGCGGCGGTGATGAACGCCTCACCGATGCCGATGAGCACGTGGACGCCGACCATGGCGGCGAAGACCTTGCCCAGGGGGACGTCGGTCGTGCCGCCGAGCGCGTAGATCGCGGTGAAGGCGACCGAGGCCGCGGGGACGGAGAGCAGGGCCGCCGCGAAGGCCGCGCCCGTCACCGAGCCGCGGGTGCGGGGCAGCACCTTCACCAGGCCGCGGAAGACCGCGTAGGCGACGACGACCGTCACGATCGCCATGTCCGTGATGTTCACGCCGAGCGCGGTGAGCCCGCCGTCGGCGAAGAGCACCCCTTGGATGAGCAGCACCACCGACACGCACAGGACGCCGGTGAAAGGGCCCACCAGGATGGCGGCCAGTGCGCCTCCGAGGAGATGGCCGCTGGTGCCCGCCGCGACGGGGAAGTTGAGCATCTGCACGGCGAAGATGAAGGCGGAGACGAGTCCGGCCAGTGGCGCGGTGCGCTCGTCGAGTTCGCGCCGGGCACCGCGCAGGCTCACGGCGACGGCCGCCGCCGCCACGGCCCCGGCCGCCACCGACACCGGGGCGTCGATGAATCCGTCGGGTACATGCATGAGGTGCTCCGCTTCGGAGTCGGCCTGCTCGAACGCCTCATCATACGGCCTTATTGCAACATGGTTGCAAGAGCCTGGGACACGCGAAAACGTTCCCCTCGCGTGTACCGGTGGCCGCGACCGGATCGCCTTCACGGCGCCGGTCGTTCAGGCCAGCGGCCGCCCCGCCGTCAGGTTCCAGCGCCCGGAGCGCCCGCTGAATTCCGTCGCGGTGAGCGGCGGGACGTCGATCCGCCAGAACGCCGGCTCCGGCACGCCCAGTGCCCGTACCGCGCACGCCCGGACGATCTCCGGCTCGACGACGGCGACCACCCGGCCGGTCGCGGCCGCCAGCGAGTCCAGCCAGGCGCCGACCCTTGCGCACAGGTCGCGCAGCGACTCCGCGTCGTGCGGCGCGGCGTCGGGGTCGGAGAGCCAGGCCGCGACCGCGTCGGGCTCCTCCGCGCTCACCTCGGCCAGCGTGCGGCCGCGCCAGCGCCCCAGCGCCCAGCCGTCGGGGGCCTCCTCGGTGGTGGCCAGTCCCAGCGCCGCGGCCGTCGCCCGGCAGCGCGCCGAGGGCGACACCAGGACCCGGCCGGCGGAGGGCAGGTCGCCGGCCACCGCGCGGGCGGCCACCAGCGCGCTCTCGTCCGGCGGCACGTCGTCGTCGAAACGGGCCTCGCGCAGCGCGGCCGTCACGACCGGCGAGATCAGGGTCACCCGGGTGGTCATGCGCTCTCCTCCGTTGTCCGCGGGGCCGCCGCGCGGCCCCCGGCAACCCTTCCACGCCAGGTCGCGCCGCCAACGGGGGCGCACCCGTGTGCCCTTGGCCGTTCGGCCGGACCGCGGTACCGTCGCGAGGACGAACACGACGGCACGGCGGAAGTCCGGTGGGAATCCGGCACGGTCGCGCCACTGTGAGCCGGGCACAGCGCCGGGCGAGTCAGACCCGCAGCCGTCGACATCGCTCCACCGACCGGGACGCGCGTTCCCACCAGGAGGCCACACCATGGCGCAGTCCGCCGTCCAGCCCGCCGTCGCACCCACCGCCGTCCCCGCCCCGCTGCCGATCGGCGCGATCGCGCCGTGGGCGGTCTTCTTCGGCGTCCTGATGCTCGTCGTCCTCTACTTCGTGGGTGCCGAGCAGGGCGCGACCTCGCTCATCTCCGGCGAGAACGTGCACGAATGGGTGCACGACGGGCGTCACCTGCTCGGCTTCCCCTGCCACTGAGCGGGGCCGGCCCGGCCCGGCCGACCACCCGTTGTCGCCGCCCCCGCCCGGGGCGGATCTTTCCCGGCGTGTCCCGTGGGACCGCCCGCGGCGAGGGCGGGGCCGACACCCCACCCGCGCTGCCACCGTGTGCACGCCGCGGGCCGCTGCCGTGGCAACCCCCGCCGGTCGGGCAGGTGCCCGGCCTTCGGCGTTCAACGGGTGGCGCGGGCCGGGCCGTTCGCAGTGACCAGGGTGTGCAGCCGGTCGGCGGCGGTGCGGCCGAAGTCCGGGTCGTTGAGGTGCGTGTCGTACGCGGCCAGCTCCACCCGGCTGCCGCGCAAGCCCTCGCGCAGCGCCGTGAACAGCACCTCGTCGACGGACGGGTCGTGGTACGGGCCGCCAGGGGCGCCGAGGGTGGACAGGCCGCGCAGCGGGAGCAGCAGGGCCGCGGGACCGGTCGCGGCGCGCAGTTTCTCGGCGACCTGGCGGCCGAGCGCGGCGCACTCGGCGGCGCTGGTGCGGATGACGGTGACCGACGGGTTGTGCACGTGGACGTGGCGGGACCGGAAGCGTTCGGGCAGCGAGGCGAGCGGCCCGAACTTGACCATGTCCAGCGCCCCCGGGCTCACCACCTGCGGCAGTCCGGCGCGGCCCGCCGCCCGCAGCCGGTCCGGGCCCGCCCCGAAGGCGCCGCCGACCAGGTCGTCGGCGAGCTCGCTGAGCGTGAGGTCCAGTACGCCGGCGAACATCCCCTGCGCGGCGAGGGTCTCCAGGGAGCGGCCGCCCGACCCGACGGAGTGGAAGACCAGTACCTCGTAGCCGAGTTCGGTCAGCCGCTGCCGGGCGGCGTCCACGCCCGGGGTGGTCACGCCGGCCATGCTGGCCGCGACCAGCGGCCGGTCGTCCGCGGGCGGCGGCGCGTCGGTGGCGTACCCCGTGGCCATGGCGGCGATGGCGTCGGCCGCGTTCGCCAGGATCGGCGCCGAGACGCGGTTGACGCCCGCGAGGTCGACGACGCTGTACATCATCGCGATGTCGGCAGCCCCCACGTACGGCGAGACGTCGCCGGCCGCCATCGAGGACACCATCAGCTTCGGCACCCCCAGCGGCAGGGCGCGCATCGCGCGGGTCGCGATCGACGTACCGCCGCTGCCCCCGATGGCCAGCACACCGTGCAGCCGCCCCTGTTCGTGCAGTCGGCGCACCACCTCGGCCGCGCCCTCGGCCATCGTCGTCACGGCGGTGCCCCGGTCCCCCTGGGCGCGCAGCCGGGCGAGATCGGCGCCCGCCGCGCGGGCGACCTCGACACGCGGTATGTCGGGGGGCACCAGGGGCTCACCGGCGACCCCGGTGTCGATGAGGACGACCTCCACGGCGCGCCGCAGCAGGCGCTCGCGCAGCCATCCGTACTCCACACCCTTGGTGTCCAGCGTTCCCAGCAGCGCAACCACCGGCATGGATCACAGTGTTGGGGGCATCGGCGGATGTGACAAGGCCTCATGCCGCCGGCATGCGCCGCAGCAGCAGGAGCGCGGTGTCGTCCACCCGGTGCTCGGAGGCGCCGTCGAAGTGGACGAGGGTCTCGGCGAGCCGGTCCAGCGGACCCTCGCCGGCGGCGGACAGCGCGCCGGCGAGACCGGCGATGGCGGTGTCCAGGTCGGTGCCGGGGCTCTCGACCAGCCCGTCGGTGTAGAGCGCGAGCACTGCCTCCGGCGGCAACGGCACCTCGGTGGTGGGGTATTCGGCGCGCGGGTCGATGCCCAGCAGCAGCCCCGGCGGGGTCGTGAGCACCTCGGTACGTCCCCCGGGGTGGCGCAGCAGCGGTGGCGGATGACCGGCGCTGGCCAGCCGTGCGATGCCCTCGGCGAGGTCGAGGTGGACGTACAGGCAGCTGGTGAAGAGCCCGGTGTCGAGCTCGTCGAGCAACCGGTTGGTGCGGGCCAGCACCTCGTCGGGCGAGGCGCCCGCGGTCGCGTGCGCGTGCACGGCGGTGCGGACCTGGCCCATCAGGGCGGCGGCGTTGACGTTGTGGCCCTGGACGTCGCCGATGACGGCGGCCGCGCAGGTGCCGTCGAGCCGGATCAGGTCGTAGAAGTCGCCGCCGATGTCCATGCCGCTGGTGGCGGGCAGATAGCGGGCGGCGACCTCCAGACCGGGCAGCGAGGGCAGCGTGTGCGGGAGCAGCGCGGCCTGGAGGCCGTGGGCGAGTCGGTGCTTGGCGTCGTAGATGCGGGCCCGGTCCAGGGCCTGTGCGATGAGCGCGGTCAGCGAGGCCATGGCGCTGCGCTCGTCACCGCGGAACGGGCGCGGATGGTCGTAGCCGAGGATGCAGCAGCCGACCGGGCGGCCCGAGGCGATCAGCGGCAGCAGGGCCCACGCCGACTTCCGCAGGGAGCCGGTCAGCCCCGGGTACGCCCGCAGCAGTTCCTCGGGGGAGCTGTAGAACCGGGGCACCCCGGTGAGCAGGGCCCGGCTCGCCGGGGTCAGCCGCGAGCCGAGCGGGGTGCCGTCGAGCGCGGCCATCGCCTCTTCGTCGTAGCCGCGATGGCCGATCACCCGCAGCCGGCCGCCCTCCGCGACGACGAGCACGAAGCCGTCCGCGCCGAACGCCGGCGGGAACAGGTCGGCCACCAGCTCGACCACGTCGCGCACCCCGACCGCCTCGGCGAGCGCGCCGGCGAGCTGCATCAGGTGGTAGATCGCCGTGACCCGGTCCGGTGCCGCGCCGGCCGCGTCCTTCCGGCAGTTCCCGGGGGCCTGCGGCGCCGGCTCAGGACGGTGGTCGGTGGGGGAGATCCGCACGCTCACCCCGGTCCTGTCCGGGTAGAGCTGAAAGAGCAGCCAGTGGTCGGGGGGCCGCCGGGCGATGAACGACGTCGGCTGCCCGCTGAGCACGGCCCCGCGGTAGCGGTCCTCGTGCACCGCGTCGTGCAGCCAGGGCAGCACCTGCCACGGCAGGGCGCCGAGCAGCACCCCGGCGGACTCGCCGAGGAGCAGTTCGGCGTGGCCGCTGACGTAGGTGATCCGCCCGCTCTGGTCCAGGGCGCACCCGCCCTCCGGCAGCCGCCGTGCGAAATCGGCGGCCGCCTGCGCCTCGTCCGGCGCCGCCCGCGCGGCGCCGGGCCGGTCCAGCACCCGCGGCAGCGGGCCCGGACGGACCGGGTCGCCGGCCGACTCCGCGTGCTGCAGGTGCTCGCACATCACGTCGCACGCGCGGCCGATGACGGCGTGCTCGATCCCGGCCGGGGGCTCGGGATGGGAACCGGGCCAGATCAGCATCAGCGCGCCGCGCACGAGGTGCGCGGCGTCCTGCAAGGGGGCGGCGGCCAGGGCCAGGTCGTACGGCAGCACCAGCGCGGTCTGCGGGTAGCGCTCCGCCAGCTCCTCCCGCGTCCCCAGCCACACCAGGCGCCCGGTGCGCACGGCGTCCGCCACCGGCGCCGAACGGTTCAGGGCCATCCGGGCCCACGGCGTCGCCAGCTCCCGCGGTGCCCCGGTCAGCACCTCCAGGCCCAGCCCCCGCCCTTCGGGCAGCACCAGGAAGACCGCGCCGATGTGCGCGTTCGTGGCGCGCACGACCTCGGCCAGCGTGTCGTCCAGCTGCTCCCGTACGGGGGCGGTCACCACCATCGCGGGCCCACCGTCCATGCCGATCGGCTCTCTAAGGGGACGATACGCCTCATTCCCCCCTCGGCACCCGCCGAGCCGCCGCACCGGCGCCGCGGGCGCACCTTGGGGGCGAGCGGGGCCGGGGCGATGAGGTCGATGGCGGTGGCGGGAGGGAGGCGGTGCTCACGCGGTCGATGGGGTGGGGCGCTGGGCACCGTCGGCCACGTACGGGACGGGGCGTCTCGGGCGGCGGTCGAGGCGCGGGCCCGTGCAGGTGATCAGGAGGTCGGGACTCCGGCCGGGTCCGCGAGTGCGGTGGCGTGGGCGTATCGGGCGGCGGCTGAGGCGGGGCCCGGGCGGTCGCGTGCCGGGCGCGGGTTACGACGGGTGGGTCGTCGGGGCCGGGGCGATGAGGTCGATGGCGGTGCCGACCTGGTCGGCGAGGGTGACGGCGACCAGGCGGGCCTGGGGGGAGGGCACGGCGCCGGGGGTGGGGCGGAGCATGAAGCGGCCGTGGAAGCGGCCGTTGTGGAAGACCCGGAGCTCGACCTCCGTGTCGGGCAGGCCCTGGCGGTCGGCGTTCCAGGGGTGGCGGCCCCAGAAGATCGTGCCGTCGGCCTCGAGCCGCGGCGGGTGGCCGACGAGCGTGCCGTACTCGAAGCGGTAGCCGCGCAGTTGCAGCAGGCTCACCAGCTGGTCGCCGACGTGCTCCACGACCCGGTGCGGGGAGGGGGCGCACTGGGCGAGCCGGGCGGTCTCGTGGATGCGGGCCAGGTGGTCCGCGTCGGTGACCACGACGACTTCCAGTTGCCGGGTCCTGGCGGCCAGTTGGGAGACGGCCAGCCCCACTGCGAGCAGGAGCAGGGCGGTGGCGATGTCGCCGGGCCCGGCGATGGTGAACCGCCCGTAGGGCGGGGCGAAGAAGAAGTCGAACCACGCCGCTGCCGACAGCGCGGCGACGGCTCCGGCGACACGGCTGCCGAGAACGGCCACGGCGACCACCGCGACCACGAGGACCAGGGCCACGAGCGGGGCGGCGATGCCTGTGCGGAAGGGCAGCAGCACCGCGCTGACGGCGAGCGGCAGCAGGACCGCGGCCGGCAGGGCGAGCCTGCGCAGGAACGGGGACAGGGACGGATTACGGAGCACGGCCCTCACCTGATTCGGCTGGTCGGGACGGATACCGCCCCGCGGACCCCCCGCGGAACGGTCAGACGGGCCCGGCGGCCCGCAGCGGCAGCCGCCGGGCGTTGCGGCGGCTCACGGTCTCGAAGAGCTCCTGGAGCGACGGGCGCGGCACGGTCAGCACCGGGCAGGCCGCGTCCCGTACGCACCGGTGGGCCACCGAGGGCGACAGCAGCCGGCGCAGCAGGCCGGTGCGCCCGGCGCCGACGACGAGCAGGTCGTCCTCGCGGTCCGCGACGTGCACCAGGCAGCGGGCCACCGGGCCGCGGGCGACGAGCGCCCGGACCGGCAGGCCGGCCGGCGCACCGCCGAAGGCGTCGTCCATCGCGGTCAGCAGCCGTGTCCTGGCCTGGTCCTGCCCCGCGCTCAGCAGCGGCGGGCACGGGTGGCGCCGGTAGGCGAACTCGCCGCCGGCCGGCTCCCAGGCGTGCACCACGACCAGCACCGCATCGCCGCGGCGGGCCTCGGCGGCCGCCCGGTGCAGTGCCGCGAGACTGCCCAGCGAACCGCTCACCCCCACGACCACGCGGCGGTATCCGGCGTCTTCCATACCCCCATGGAAGCGCCGTCCGCGTCCGCGCGCGGGGGCTCTTGTCGTCGCCCTGTCGCCGCCGCCACGGCCCTTGACGCTTCCCTGACCGTGCCGCCAGCGCACCGTCAACGCTTGGCCCGCGGACGTCAACGTCGCATCAGGGACGGGCCCGGACCCGGACGTGCCGGGCATAGCGTCAATGCCTGGCCACGGACCACATCCGGCCCGGGCCCACCGTCACGAACGAACCTCACAGGAGGATCGCGATGAGCGAGACATGGTGCGGGGACGACCCGGAACCTTCCGAACCCGTCCCGGCCGGACACCCCAGAGGGGAGACGCTGTTCGTCCCCGTCCGGCCGGGTCCCGCCGGGTGCGTCGCGAGAATGTTCCGCACGCCCCTGGGCGGCCGTACGGCCGTCGCCTTCACCAGTGAGGAACGCCTGGCCGCCACGCTCGGCGCCGGCCAGGAATGGATCAGGCTCGGCGAGCCCGCGCTGCGGGCGCTCGCCGAACCGCTGGGGGTGACCACCCTCACCGTGGACCCGCAGTTCGCCGCGCCCGCCGTGGGCGCCACCGCGGACTGGGACCCGCGGGCCGTGCACACCGCCGACCACCTGCCGCTGCGCATCGGCTGAGGAGCGTCCTGCCATGACCATCTCTGAGACCACCGCCTTCACCGCGCTCGCCGCAGAGGGCGTCGACACCGGGCTGTCCGTCTGGCCGGCCTCCACCCGCACCGCGCCGCACGGCGAGCTGTCGGTGGGGGGCGTCGCCCTCACCGAGCTCGCCGAGCGCTTCGGCACCCCGGCGTACGTCCTCGACGAGGGCGAGGTGCGTGCCCGCTGCCGCACCTACCGGGCCGCGTTCCCCGACGCCGACGTGCTGTACGCCGCCAAGGCGTTCCTGTGCCGGGCGATGGCCCACTGGGTCGAGGAGGAGGGCCTGGGCCTGGACGTCTGCTCGGCCGGAGAGCTCGAACTCGCCGTCATCACCGGCTTCCCGCCGGAGCGCATCGTGCTGCACGGCAACGCCAAGAGCCCCGAGGACCTGGCCACCGCGCTGCGCCTGGGGGTGGGCCGCATCGTCATCGACAGCACCGGGGAGATCGCCCGGCTGGCCGCCCAGGTCCCGGCCGGGTCCCGGCAGAAGGTGCTGCTGCGGGTGGTGCCCGGCATCGCCGCGGGCGGTCACGCCGCGGTGCGCACCGGCACCGACGACCAGAAGTTCGGGCTGTCGCTCGCCGACGGCTCCGCGCAGCACGCGGTGGCCCGGGTCCTGGACCAGCCGCGTCTCGAACTGGTCGGCCTGCACTGCCACCTCGGGTCGCAGATCTCCAGCGTCAAGCCGTACCTGTCCGCCGTGCGGCGGCTGGTGGGGCTGCTGGCCGGGATCCGCCGCCAGCACGGCGTCGCGCTGCCCGAACTGGACCTGGGCGGCGGCCACGCGGTGGCCTACCGGCCCGGCGAGGCGGCGCTCGACGTCACCTCGCTGGCCGCCCGGGTGCGTGGCGAGCTCGCCGCGAGCTGCGCGGCGGCCGGGCTGCCGGTCCCGCGGCTGACGGTCGAGCCCGGCCGCGCCATCGCCGGGCCCGCGGGTGTGGCGCTGTACCGGGTGCTGTCGGTCAAGCGCACCGGCGGCCAGGTCTTCGTGGCCGTGGACGGCGGCATGAGCGACAACCCGCGGCCCGCCCTGTACGGGGTGCGCTACGCGCCCCGGCTGATCGGCCGGCACTCCACGGAGGAGCCCGCGCTGGTCACCGTCGTGGGCCGGCACTGCGAGGCCGGCGACGTGCTGGCCTCCGCGGTCCCGCTGCCCGGCGACATCCGGCCGGGCGACCTGCTGGGTGTGCCGGTCGCGGGCGCGTACCACCTGTCGATGGCCTCGACGTACAACATGGTCGGCCGCCCGCCGGTGGTCGCCGTGGACGAGGGGCGGGCGCGGCTGCTGGTGCGCCGCGAGTCGATGGAGGACTTCCGCAGGCGCGACATCGGCCTGTGAACGGTTCCGGCCGGCCCCGGCGGTGCCCGGCCGGTGTGCCCCGGAGGGGCCGCCCGGGTCACGCCGGATAGGCGTGCACCTGGGCGGCCTTGACGGTGGCCCAGACCTCGGCCCCCGGGTGGAGGTCGAGTTCGGCCGCGGCGGCGGTCGACAGGTCGGCGGCGAGCGGGAGTCGGCCGTCGACGTCGACGCGGATGCGGTCGCCCCGGGACTCCAGGCCGACGACCCGGCCGTGCCACAGGTTGCGGGCGCTCGCACCGGCGGGCCGTTCCCGGTACAAGGTGACGGCGTCGGGCGGGAACGCGGCGAAGGCCGGTCCCGTCAGGTCGTCGGTGGTGGTGATCGCCGGTCCCCCGGCGAGCGTCACGACGCGGCCTGCGGCCTCACCCCGGTAGAGGTTGAGCCCCACCAGGTGGGCGATGTAGTCGGTGCGGGGACGGCGGGCGACCTCGGCCGGGGTGCCCTCCTGCACGGCGCGGCCGTGCTCGATGACCACCAGCCGGTCGGCCAGCACCATCGCGTCCAGCGGGTCGTGCGTCACCAGTACCGCCACGGCCTCGAAATCCGCCAGGTGGCGCCGGAGTTGCGAGCGCACCTCCAGCCTGGTGCGGGCGTCCAGCGCGGCCAGCGGCTCGTCCAGCAGGAGCAGCCGCGGGCGGGTCGCCAGCGCGCGGGCCAGGGCGACGCGCTGTGCCTGCCCGCCGGACAGCCGCCTTGGTCGGGCCGCGGCGTGCTCGGCCAGTCCCATCCGCTCCAGCCAGGCCGCGGCCTCGGCGCGGGCCCGTGCCTTCGACAGGCCCCGGCAGCGCGGACCGAAGGCCACGTTGTCGAGGGCGGACAGGTGCGGGAAGAGCAGGTAGTCCTGGAACACCACGCCGACCGGGCGGGCCTCGGGCGGCGTTCCGTCCAGGTCCGTCCCGTCCAGCCGCAGCCGTCCGCCGGTCAGCGGCGTCAGACCGGCCAGGGCGCGCAGCGCGGTGGTCTTGCCGGCGCCGTTGGGCCCCAGCAGTGCCAGGACCTCGCCGGGGGCGGCGGTCAGTCGTACGTCGAGCCGGAACGTGCCCAGGTCGACGACGAGTTCGGCCCGCAGGCCCTGGGCGCCGTTCATGCGGCCGTCATCCATCGGTCGCGCAGCCCCGCGAGGACCGCGACGGAGACGACGAGCAGCACCAGGCTGAGCGCGATGGCCGCCGCGGGGTCGCTCTGCAGGGCCAGGTAGACCGCCAGCGGCATGGTCTGGGTGCGGCCGGGAAAGTTGCCCGCGAAGGTGATGGTGGCGCCGAACTCGCCGAGCGCGCGCGCCCACGCCAGCACCGCGCCCGCGGCGATGCCCGGCGCGATCAGCGGCAGGGTGACCCGGCGGAACGCGGTGAAGCGGGAGGCGCCCAGCGTGGTGGCGGCCTCCTCGTAGCGGGGGTCGGCGGCGCGCAGTGTGCCCTCCACGCTGATCACCAGGAACGGCATGGCCACGAACGCCTCGGCGACGATCACCCCGGTCGTGGTGAACGGCAGGGTGAGCCCGAACCACTGGTCCAGGTACCGCCCCGCGATGCCGTTGCGGCCCAGTGCCAGCAGCAGCGCCACACCGCCGACGACCGGGGGCAGCACCAGCGGCAGCGTCACCAGCGCCCGCACCATGCGGCGCCCGGGGAACTCGGTGCGGGCCAGCAGCCAGGCCAGGGGCACGCCCAGCACGAGGGTCACCGCGGTCGCGGAGGTGGCGCAGACCAGGGACAGCCGCAGCGCCTGCCACACCCCGGGGCTGGTCAGCTGGTGCGGGAGGTCGCTCCACGGCGTGCGCACCAGCAGTCCGGCGAGCGGCAGCGCCAGGAAGGCGAGGCCGATCAGCGCGGGCAGCAGCAGGGGCAGCGGCGCCGGGGAGCGGTGACGGCGCGGCCGGGCCTTCACGGGGCCGGCCGCGCCGTCCAGGACGTCGTCCGTCACGGGTTGAGGAAGCCCGCGGCGCTCAGCACCTCGGCGCCCCCGGGCGACTCCACCAGGGCGATGAAGGCCTTGGCGGCGTCGGCGTTGGGGGCGTCCTTGAGCAGCACGATGGGGTAGTCGTTGACGACCTTGGCGGACTCGGGGAACTCCACGCCCTCCACCTTGCCACCGGCGGCCTTCACATCGGTCTTGTAGACGAGCGAGGCGTCGACCTCCTTGAGCTCGACCTTGGTCAGCGCGCTCTTGACGTCCTGCTCGTAGGAGACCGGCGTGAGCTTCAGGCCGCCGGCGTCCAGCGCCTTCTGGGCGGCGGCCCCGCAGGGCACCTCCTTGGCGCACAGGGCGACCTTGAGGCCGGGGCCGGTGAGGTCCTTCAGGGCGTCGATCTTCTTGGGGTTGCCGGGGACGACCGCGATCTCCAGCTGGTTGCGCACGAAGGTCTCCGGTTCCCCGGAGGCGTCCTCGGCGTCGGTGACGATCCTCATCGTCTTCGGGGAGGCGGCCGCGAAGACGTCGGCCGGGGCGCCGGAGGTGATGCTCGCGGCGAGCGAGTCGCTGCCGCCGAAGTTGAAGGTCACCTTCGTGCCGGGGTGCGCCGCCTCGAACTGCTTGCCCAGCTCGGTGAAGGTCTCCTTGAGGGAGGCCGCGGCGAAGACCGTGACCGTGCCCTTGAGGTCGTCGGCGGGCGAGGCCGCGGCGTCCGAGGCCGACGGCGCGGCCGACGACGAGGCGTCGTTCGAGTCGTCACCGGAGGAACAGGCGCTCAGGGCCAGCAGCACCGCGGTGCCTCCGACGGCCAGCTGCAAGGTCCGGGTCCGGCGGTGCACGGAACGGTTCATCACGTGGTCATTCCCCCTCGGTAAGTGGTCGCGCCTGCGCCGATGATAGTGGCGCAGGTGCGGCCCAGATGGTCCCTGACGCATTGCATTAGCCAGACGATTCGACAACTGATCACGTACGTGCGTTTCCGCTGGGGGCCCTCGTGGGTACCGTGGTACGGGAGGTGCATGCCCGTGACCGCGCCCGTTCCCGCGCCGCCGCCCCAGCTCGCCGGATTCGTGCTGAGCGGCGACCTGGCCCGCCCCGCCCCGCTCACCGTGCGTGACCTGCGTACATGGCCGCAGCACGAGGCGCGGGTCAGCTTCGAGTGCGCCACCAGCGGGACGCAGCACCACCGGTTCGAGGGGCCGCTGCTGCACGAGGTGCTGTGCGCCGCGGGGCCCGCCTTCGACCCGGCCCGGCGCAAGGACCGGCTGCGCTTCCTCATCGTCGTCACCGGCGCCGACGGCCATCACGCCCTGCTGTCCTGGGGCGAGATCGACCCCGACTTCGGGCGGGCCGCGGTGCTGCTGGCCACCCGCATCGACGGCACACCGCTGGACGGGAGCGGCCCGCAACTGGTGCTTCCCCAGGACCGGTGCGGGGCACGGCACATCAGCGGCATCACCGCGATCCGGGTGGACGGCCGGTACGCGGGCGCCGCGGCGGCCTGATCCTCCGGGCACGGCGGGCACGGCGGGCACGGATTACGATCGGCCGGATGCACTCCTCCTCTTCTGCGTCCCCCGCCTCCCCCGCCTCGCCTTCCGGCCTCGTCCGCGAGTTCCACACCGCTTTCGGCCTCGACGTCCGTTCGGCGCCCGCGGAGATCTCCCCGGCGCACGCCGCGCACCGCCAGGACCTGCTGGCGGAAGAGGTGGCCGAGGTCGCGGAGGCCTCCGCCGAGGGATCGCTGGCCCACCTCGCGCACGAGCTGGCCGACGTGGTCTACGTCGCGTACGGCACGGCGCTGGTCCACGGCATCGACCTGGACGCCGTCATCGCCGAGGTGCACCGCGCCAACATGTCCAAGCTGGGCCCCGACGGCCGGCCGACCCTGCGCGCCGACGGCAAGGTGCTCAAGGGCGAGCACTACCGTGCCCCGGACGTCGCCGCGGTGCTGCGCGACCAGGGCTGGTCGCCGCGCGAGGCGTAGCGGGCGGCCCGCGCGGCGGCGGGCGGCGCGGCGTCCCGCGCCGCTTCCGGGCCCTGGTGTCACGCTGGAAGGATCAGGGACGGACCCCGCGAAGGGAGCGCCATGATCACCACAGACTTCGTCCCCGGGTCGCCGTGCTGGGTGGACCTCGGGGCGCCGGACGTCGATGCCGCGGCCGCCTTCTACGGGGCCGTCTTCGGCTGGGCCTTCGAGCGGTTCGCCCTGGAGGGCGGCGACTTCGGCCTTTTCCGGCTGCACGGGCGGACGGTGGGCGCGGTCGGGGAGCTCACCGAGGAGGGCGCCCGGCCCGCGTGGATGATCTACTTTCGCGCCCTCGACGTCGAGGTGACCACCTGGGCCGCGATGCGGGCGGGCGGCTCGGTGCGGCGGGAGCCGGCCGACGTGCGGGACGAGGGCCGGCTGGCACAGCTCACCGACCCGCTGGGCGCCGAGTTCGCCGTGTGGCAGCCGGGCGGGACGCGGGGTTTCGGCGCCGCCGACCAGCCGGGTTCGCTGTGCTGGACCGAGCTCTACACGACGGACGCGGCGGCCGCGAAGGAGTTCTACGGCTCCCTCTTCGGCTGGAAGACCGACGACATGCCGCTCCCCGGCGGGGGCGGGGGAACGTACACCGTGATCACGCCCGCGGGGGAGAGCCAGGAGCGGATGCAGGGCGGGCTGATGGAGATGGCCCCCGAGTTCCTCACCCTCAACGGCGGGCGTCCCTACTGGCACCCGGTCTTCGCCGTCGAGGACTGCGACGCGGCCGTCGCTCGCGTCACCGGCAACGGCGGCTCGCTCCAGATGGGCCCGGAGGACGCCGAGGGCGTCGGCCGGCTGGCGGTCTGCCTCGACCCGGCGGGCGCGGACTTCGTCCTGCTGGACCCGGCACCTGCCGCCTGAGCGGGACCTGCGGGAGAATCGTGGGCATGACGGAGCGCAAGCCACCCGGTGTCCCGTTCGAGTCGTGGGTCGACCACCAGATCCGCGACGCCACGGAACGCGGCGCCTTCGACGATCTGCCCGGGGCGGGCAAGCCGCTGGCCTCGCTGGACGAGCCCTATGACGAGCTGTGGTGGATCCGGCGGAAGATGGCCCAGGAGGGCCTGGCCGCGCTGCCGCCCGCCCTCGTGCTGCGCAAGGAGGCGGAGGACGCCCTGGCCAAGGCGCGGCGCGCCCCGTCGGAACGCCTGGTCCGGGCCATCCTGGACGGCGTCAACGACAAGATCCGCGCGGCGCTGCGCATGCCGCCGCCCGGTCCGCCGCTCGGGCTGAGGCCGTTCGACGTCGAGCAGGTCGTGGCCGAGTGGCGCGAGCAGCACTGATCCGGGCGTGCCTCGGGCCCCCGGGCGCCCCGGGTGCCCGTGGCCGGGCGCGCTGACCCGCTGCCTGGGGCCGGAGGGGCGTGCGGAAGTACCCGGTCGGGGCCCGGGCCGTCGCGGTGCCGCAGGCGATCCGCGCGAAGGCGTCGGCCGGGTCGCCGGGCGTCCCCGGCCCCGCGCGGGGATTCGCGGCGGAGCGCGTGACGGGCGGCGACGGACCGCCGTCCCGGCCGCGGACCGGGCACGGCGAAGCCGGTGCGCCGGAGGGTGGCCTCGATCATGTCGCCGGGCCGGGACCGACGAGGTACGGGGGTGCCGGCACCCGCCGGCAGCGGTCGGTGACATCGCGGATCCGGGTGAGCGGCGCGGCCAGCGCGAGGGACGCCGCCCGCTCCGCCGGCCCGGGCATGCCGCGGCGCGGCGGCTGACATGGGGGCGCGGGGACGCACCTCTCGACGGCGGGAGGCGGGCCGCCCGCTTCCGCTCCGGGGCGCCTGCTCGGCGCCGGTCACCGTGGACGTGACGTCCTCGCCCCGGAACGGTTCGAGGACGACGCCCCCCGGCCGCTCCTGAGGGGAAGGGCCGGGGGCGGCGCCGCCTGCTCACCGTTCCGCGGGGGCTGCCGGTTCCGTGGAATCAGGGAGCTCCGGTGGGAGGCCGAACGCCGGGAACAGCGACGGGCCGAAGGTCGTGATCTCGGCGATCAGCCCGTCCTCCACCCGCAGGACGTCGAACTTGAAGGCCCGGAAGCGGGTGTCGCCCGGCCGCCGCAGGTAACTCGCCGCGGTCGGCATGCGGTTGGCGCTCGTCGGGAGGAGCCGCCAGTCGCCGTCCCGGTTCTCGCCCAGCGCGCGTTCCAGCAGCGGTGCGACGGCGTCCAGCCCCTCGAAGACCATCGGCATCGGCGGCATCGTGATCCGCAGGTCCTGTGCGGAGATCGACACGGCGGCCGCGGCGTCGCAGCGTTCGTGCGCGTCGATGAAGCGCTCCAGCAGGGCCTTCTCCTCGGCGCCGGGATCTCCCGCGGACCAGTCGGTACGGCGCGCGGGCAGGTGCTGCCGCATCGTCGCCCGGGCCCGCTGCAGGGCGCTGTTGGCGGCGGCGACCGTCGTCCCCAGCAGGGCGGCCGTCTCCTCCGCCGGAAGCGCCAGGACGTCGCGGGCGAGGAACGCGGCCCGCTGCCGCGGCGGCAGCACCTGCAGCGCGGCCAGGAACGCCAGCTCGATCGTCTCCCGGTCGACGACGACCGCGTCCGGGTCGTCCGCGCCGCCGGCCGCCAACTCGTCCAGCAGGCCGTCCGGGTACGGCTGGAGCCAGGGCACGTCCGCGAAGGACTGCGCCTGCGCGGCGGCCGTGCGGCGGGCGCCGCGCCGCAGCGTGTCGAGGCAGACGTTGGTCGCGATGCGGTAGAGCCAGGCGCGGAACAGCAGGTCGCCGCCGAACCCCTCGCGTCCGCGCCACGCCCGCAGATACGTCTCCTGCACCGCGTCCTCGGCCTCGTCGAACGAGCCGAGCATCCGGTAGCAGTGGACGTGCAGTTCGCGGCGGTGGCGCTCGCTCAGAGCGGCGAAGGCCCCCTCGTCCGTCATCCCGCGGCCCCGTCCTTCTCCCCCTGCTCGCGCCGCACTTCCTGGAGCACCCACGTGTTGCCGTCCGGGTCCGCGAATTCGGCGAAGGAGTTGTACGGGCTGTGGCCGGGGTCGACGCCGTCCACCCAGCCGCCCGGCGTCATGTGCCGGATACCGGCCACGGCGACGCCGCGCGAGGTCAACTCCTTGTGCACGGCCTCGATGTCGTCGACGACCAGGTGCAGTCCGCGTACCGAGCCGGGCGCCGCGTCCGTGATGCCCTTGCCCACCGAGACCGAGCACGCGGAGCCGGGCGGGTCGAGCTGCACGACCCGGAAGTCGTCGCCGGCGCGGTGGTCGACGTGCACGGAGAAACCGAGCTTCTCGCTGTAGAAGGCCTTGGCCCGGTCGACGTCCACGACCGGCAGGAGCACGAGTTCGAGCCTGAGATCCATGACGCTGTCTCCATCCGTGGGTGGTAGGGATCGTGTCACCTGAGCACGAGACCGGCGGTCACATTCGTCATCGTGCCCGTCATGCCCGCCGCCCGGTCCGAGGCGAGGAAGGCCGCCACTTCCGCGACATCGGCGAGCCGCGGCGTGCGGCGCAGCACCGACGCCCCGGCGATCGCCGCCAGGGCGGCCCGCGGGTCGGGGGCGTTCTCCCCGGCGACGGCGGCGAGCCCCTCGCGGGTCAGCGTCTCGGCGACCCCGGCCGTCCAGATGCCGCAGACCCGCACGCCGAACGGACCGGTCTCGGCGGCCAGGTACCGCATGAACGCCTCGGTCGCCGCGTCGGCCGGTCCGGTGCTGCCCATGCCGGGCATCGCCCCCGCGCCGGACGCGCTGTTGAGGTGCAGGATCACCCCGGACCCCTGGGCGACCATCCGGCGGGCGGCGGCGCGGGCGGTGACGAAGGAGGACCGCAGCCCGGTGTCGACGGCCCGCAGCAGGTCGTCCGCCGTCATCTCGACCAGCGGGACGCCCTGCACGTCGCCGCGCGTGACGAGGTTGAAGGAGACGTGGACTCCCCCGTGACGCTCGGCCACGTCCTGGACGTGCGCTTCGACGGCCTTCTCGTCCAGCGCGTCGAGCACGGCGGTCTCGGCGCGGCCGCCCGCCGCGGTGATCTCCTCCGCCACCGCGTCGAGCGTCCCCCGCGTCCGTCCCGCCAGGCACACCAGCGCCCCTTCACGCGCGAGGACGCGCGCCACGCCGCCGCCGATGCCGCCCCCGCCGCCGTAGACGACCGCCGTGCGGCCGTCCAGTGTCCCGGTCATCCAGGCTCCTTCGGAACGCGCGGCCGCCGGTGCGGCGGCCGCTCACGAACGTGAAACGGCGGCCGTCGCGGAAACTCATCGGTGCACCGGTTGCGGGGCGTGGCGGGCTGTAAAACAGTCGGAGGGTGACAGGCCGGCCGCGCGGCGGGATTCGGGACGGGCTCCGCGCCGCGCGCGCGGATCTGCCGCGCCGTGCCCGGGAGCTGCGCACCGGCGCCGAGCGCAGGTTCCCGGTCATCACCCGGCTGGCCGCCCGGCTGCTGTCCGTCCACGTGCTCGACGCCGGGACCCGGCTGGCCGCGCAGGTCTTCCTCACCGCGGTGCCGCTGGTCTTCGTCGTCACGTCCCTCGCACCCGCGGATCTGCGCCGGGAGATCTTCGACTCGCTGCAGGACCTGCTGGGACTCAGCGGCGCGTCGCAGGTGCAGCTGAGTCAGCTGGCCGAGGCCGAGGCGGGCAATCTGCGCGAGACGGTCGGGGCGGTCGGCAGTCTCATGGTGCTGCTGTCCGCGACCGCGTGCAGCCGGTCGATGCAGCGGGTGTGCGAACGGGCCTGGCGGATGCCGAAGTCCGGTGCCCGGATCGCGGCGTGGCGGTGGTTCGTGTGGGTGGCGATGATGCTGGTCGTCGTCTTCCTCCTGGGCCCGATGCGGGACGCCTTCGGCGTCGGCGAGTGGCTGGGCTTCCCGCTCTCGCTGGCCTGCGGCGTCGCCGTGTGGTGGTGGACGCAGCACCTCCTGCTGGGTGGCCGTGTGGGCTGGCGGCCGCTGCTGCCCGGCGCCGTCCTCACCGCCGTGGTCCTGGAGGCCGCGTACTTCGCCGCGCCGCTCTACGTCCCGCTCGCCCTCAACCGCAGCCTGGAGGCCTACGGTTCGCTGGGCTCGGTCTTCACCCTCCTGTCCTGCCTGATCGCCGTCTGCGTCGCCGTCTCCCTCTGCATCACCCTCGGCGCCGTCATCGCGACCGACGAGCCGCCCGCCGGCCCCGCGGGCCCCGGCTGATCCCGAGCCGACGGGTCAGTGGCGGAGGGCGGTGTCGACGGTGGCCCGGACGGGGCCGCCGAGGTCGCGGTGGCTGCGGGCGGTGGCCCGGGCGGTGCCGTGGGCGGGGACGTCGGGGACGGTGACGACGACCGCGTCGAGGAGGTTGCCGCCGGAGTCGCGGAAGGAGACCTGGACGGTGTAGGAGGCGGGCTTCGTGCCGTTGTTGGTGGCGGTGACGGGGACGGTCGCCTTGTCCTGGGACGTGCTGACGGTGCCCAGACGGACGTCCGCCTTGGCGTCGACACCGCCCTTGATGCGGGCCAGCTCCGACGCCGCCGCGGCGGTCGCCGACGCCAGGGCCTCGCCGCCGCGGGCGGCCAGCGAGGACGCGGCGGAGGCGGCCCGGGACCCGTTCACGGAAGGGGGGCCGGCCCCGTCGGAGCAGCCGCTCACGGCAGCCGCCATGACGGTCAGTACAGCCGCCGCGTACGTCGCGCTCGCCGCACGCCACTGGTTCACCGTTGTCATCGCCGTCCTCCGTACCGCTTCTGACGCCCCATATGGCACATCATGCACAATACGGATTAAATGACCCTGTCGCGTGGTCAGGGAGAGGCGGCGGTGACATGGCGGGCACGGGCCCCGAGGGCGGCGACCTCGCCGAGCTGCGCGCCCGGCTGGCCGCGCTGGAGGCACGCGACGCACGTGCGGCACGCGACGCACGTGAGACCGCGGACACCGGGCCGGGGACCGGCCGCCGCCGTCACCACCACCCCGTCAGGGCCTTCTTCTCCGCGCTGCTGATCGTCCTCGCCTGCGTCCTGGTGCCGCTCAGCGCGCTGGCCGTCTGGGTGAACTCCCAGATCGGCGACACCGACCGCTACGTCGCCACAGTGGCGCCGCTCGCCTCCGACCGCGACGTCCAGGACGCCGCCGCCGACCGCATCACCGGCGCCGTCATGCAGCACGTCGACGTCACGTCCCTGCTGGACGAGGTCGCCCCCGCCGACCGCCCCCGGCTGGACACCCTCCTGAACCGGCTGTCCGGCCCGCTGAACAGCGGCCTGCAGAGCCTGGTGCACAGCACCGCCGAACGGGTCGTGCGCAGCGAGGCCTTCCGGACGGTGTGGGTGGAAGCCAACCGCCGCATCCACGCCACCGTCGACAAGGCGCTCACCGGCGAGGGCGGCGGCGCGGTGCGGCTCACCAACGACACCGTCGCCATCGACCTGGCCCCCGTCATCGACCAGGTCAAGCAGCGGCTGGTCGACGCCGGCCTCACCGTCGCCGGGAAGATCCCGCAGATCCACACCGACTTCACCGTCGTCCGCTCCGAGAAGGTCGGGAAGATCAGGACCGGCTTCCGGCTGCTGCAACTGGCCGGCTTCTGGCTGCCGATCCTCACGGTCGTCCTGGCCGCGGTGGGCGTGCTGCTCGCCGCCCGCCGCCGCCGGTCGCTGGTCGCGGCCGCGCTCGGTTTCGCCGGGGCCGCCCTGGTGCTCGGCCTGGCCCTGACCGTGTTCCGGACGATCTATCTGGACGCGCTGCCCGCGAGCGTCTCCCAGCCCGCCGCCGCGACCGTCTACGACACCCTGATCCGTTTCCTGCGCGCCACGGTCCGCGCGGTGATCGTGCTCGGCGTCGTCGTGGCGCTCGGGGCGTGGCTCAGCGGCCCGGGCCGGTACGCCGTCCGGGTGCGCGGGGTGTGGGAGTCCGTGCTCGGCGCGGCGGGGGACGCCGCGGAGGGGGCGGGGATGCGGACCGGACCCGTCGGCCCGTGGCTGGACCGGCACAAGGTCCTGGTCGCCTGGATCGTCGTCGCGGCGGCGGGCCTCGCACTGGCCTTCTGGTCGTACCCGACGGGCTGGGTGGTCGTCGGGCTGGCGCTGGCCGTCGTCTTCGTTCTCGCCGTCGTGGAGTTCCTGGCCCGGCCGGTGCGCCCATGACGTTCGGACTGGCACGCCGTCAGGTACGGCCCAAGGTCCCGCTGCTGCACGGCGAGGGCGACAAGTCGCGGCTGACCAGCCTCCAGGGGCTGGCGGCGCTGTCGCTGGACGCGCTCAGCTCGGTGGCGTACGGCCCGGAGTCCATCGTCGTCGTCCTCGTCGCGGCAGGGACGGCGGCGCTGTCCGCGACGCTCCCGGTCATGCTGGTCATCGCCGCGCTGCTGGTCGTGCTGGTGATCTCCTACGGCCAGGTCATCGCCGTCCACCCGGACGGCGGCGGCTCCTACGCGGTGGCCAAGAAGGACCTCGGCGTGCGGGTCAGCCTGCTGGCGGCGGCCAGCCTGGTGGTGGACTACGTGCTCACCGTCGCCGTCAGCCTGGCGGCCGGCGCGGCCAGCCTCGCCTCCGCCTTCCCGTCCCTGACGCCGTATCTGCTGGAGATCTGCCTCGGCGGCCTCGGGCTGATCACGCTGGTGAACCTGCGCGGCGTCGCGGACAGCGCGCGGGTGCTGATGCTGCCCGCGGCGCTGTTCGTCCTCAGCATCGCCGCGGTCGTGGTCGTGGGCCTGCTGCGCGCCCATCCGGCGGCGGTCGTCGGCACCGCGCGGCCCGTGCACGCCACCGAGGCGCTGAGCCTGCTGCTGCTCCTGAAGGCCTTCTCCTCCGGGTGCTCCGCGCTCACCGGCGTGGAGGCCATCGCCAACGCGGTGCCCGCCTTCCGGCCGCCCAAGGTCCGGCGCGCCCAGCGGACCGAACTGATGCTCGGCGCGCTGCTGGCGCTGATGCTGATCGGCCTCGGCTTCCTCATCCGGCGCGACGAGGTGGCGCCGCGCGGCGGGGTGACGATCCTGGCGCAGCTCACCGCCGGTTCCTTCGGCGACGGCTGGCCGTACTACGCGACGAACCTGATCGTGACGTTCGTCCTGGGCCTGGCCGCGAACACCAGCTTCGGCGGACTGCCCGTGCTGATGAGCCTGCTGGCCCGCGACGACCGGCTGCCGCACGTGTTCGGGCTGCGCGCCGAACGGCCGGTCTACCGCTACGGGGTGGTGGCCCTCGCGCTGTTGGCGGCCCTGCTGCTGATCGTCGTGGACGCCGACACCCAGCGGCTCATCCCGCTGTACGCGATCGGGGTGTTCATCGGCTTCACGGTCAGCCAGACCGGCCTGGTGCGGCACTGGGCCGGGGCCCGGCCGCGCGGATGGCTGCCCAGGGCGCTGCTCAACGGCGTGGGCGCCGTGCTGACCGCCCTCGCCGGGGTGATCCTGCTGACCAGCAAGTTCCTGGAGGGCGCCTGGGTGGTCGTCATCGCGGTGCCGCTGCTGATGCTGCTGTTCGCCCGCATCGAGCGCTACTACCTGCGGGTCCGCGAGGAACTCCGGCCCGGGGTCGTGCCCGACCCGCCGCGACGCACCGACAGCCTGGTCATCGTGCCGCTGGGCGAGGTGAGCCGGCTCGCCCAGCACGCGCTGACCGCGGCCTTGGCGCTCGGCGACGAGGTGGTGGTCGTCGCCGTCCACTGCGACCCGGAGAAGAGCCGCCGCCTGCTGGAGAACTGGGAGCGGTGGCACCCCGGGGTGCGCCTGGACGTCATCGAGAGCCCGCACCGCTCACTCGTGCAGCCGATCCTCGCCTACGTCAAGCGCGCCGCCGCCGGCGGGCGGCAGATCGCCGTGCTCATCCCGGAGGTCGAGCCCCGGCACCGCCGCTACCGCATCCTGCAGAACCAGCGCGGCATCCTGCTCGCCACCGTCCTGCGGGCCCGCACCGACGTGGTGGTCTGCCTGGTGCCGTACCGGCTCGACATCTGACGCGGGCCAGCCGGCCTGGCCGGGGTGCCGTCGCGTACGGGGCGCGGTCTTCGGGCGCGGGGTCCGGCAGGCGCTCGCTCTGCGCGGGCGACGACGGCGCGGGCGCCCACCGCCACCCCGGTCGCGCGCCAACGGGCCGGCGCTTCGGCAGAGCGATGCCGGGGCCGGGGCCCCGCGTCGCGCGGAGTCCGCCGTACGGCGAGAGGGCTGTTGCCGCCGGCGCACGGTCCACAGGCTGTGGACGCGATCCGCCGCCGCGCGTTCGCGGCCGGGCCGGGGCGCCTACCATCACCGCCGTGAGAACCGATGCGCACACCGGCGGCCGCGTGCTGGTCGCCGACGACGACGCCGCCATACGCAGGTCACTGGAGCGGGGCCTGCGGCTGGGCGGCTTCTCGGTGATCCTGGCCGACGGCGGGCACGCCGCGCTCGGCTCCGTCCGCGAGGGCGCGCCGGACGTGGTCGTCCTCGACATCTCGATGCCGGACCTCAGCGGGATCGAGGTCTGCCGGACCCTGCGGGCGGAGCGCAACGACGTTCCGGTGCTGATGCTCTCCGCCCTCGACGAACTCGCCGACCGGGTCGCCGGGCTCCAGGCGGGCGGCGACGACTACCTCGTCAAGCCGTTCGCCCTGGAGGAACTGGTGCTGCGGCTGCAGGCCCTGCTGCGCCGGCGCCCGCCCGCGCCCTCCGACCTGGTGCGGGCGGGCGGCCTGCTCGTCGACCCGGCGACCCGGCAGGCGCGCCTGGACGGGGAGCCGCTCGCGCTCACCCGCAGGGAGTTCGAGCTGCTGGAGGTGCTGGCCCGCAACGCGGGGCTGGTGATGACCCGGGACCAGTTGCTGGACCGGGTCTGGGGCTACGACTTCGACGTGCGCACCGACGCCGTCGACACCTTCGTCAGCTATCTGCGGCGCAAGCTGGAGGCCGGTGGCCGCCCTCGCGTCCTCCACACGGTGCGGGGCGTCGGTTTCGTCCTGCGCGACGACCGCGACCACCGCGACGACCGCGAGGACAGCCGGTCATGAGGCTGTCGACACGGGTCGCGCTCGCCGTGGTGGCCGTGGTGCCGCTGCTCGTCCTGGCCTCCGGCGCGCTGCTGATCCGGCTGGTCGCGGCGGACCTGCACGCCCAGCAGGACGCGCACCTGCGGGAGCGGGCCGCGGCGGTCGCCCCGGACGCCCGGGCGCTGCTGCGGGTCACCGCGGCCGACCGCCCGGCGGCGGAACAGGCCCGCAGCCGCAGGCTGTTCGCCTCGGCGCTCGACGTGGGCATCAGGGTCGTCGGCCCGGACGGCACCGTCGAGGGCGGACCGCTGCCGGCCGCGTCGGTGGCGCTGCCCGCCATCGCGCCCCGCCCCGTCACGGTCGGCGCCGGCGGCATCCGCTGGCGTGTGCTGTCGCGGCCGGTCGCCGGCTCGCGCAAGGGGGCCAAGGGCACGCTGTGGGTCTTCTCGCCGGACGCGGCGACCGAGGCCCAGTTGCGGCGGGTGCGTCTGCGCGTGCTGACCGTGGCCCTGCTCGCCGCGCCCCTGTCCGGACTGCTGGCCTGGGCGGCGGCCGGCCGTGCCGTACGACCGCTGCGCCGCCTCCAGCACCGCGCGGGCGGTCTGGACCCGCGGGTCAGCGCGGTCCGCCTGGAGCACACCCCGACCCGGCTCGCCGAGGTCGACGACCTGGCACGTACCTTGCAGACGGTGCTGTCGCGCTACGACGAGCAGGCCGCCCGGACCGGCGAAGCCCTCGCCACCGCCCGCTCGTTCGCGGCCACCGCCTCCCACGAACTGCGCAATCCGCTGATGAGCATCGGCACCAATCTCGACATCCTGGCCCGGTACCCCGATCTGCCCGCCGGCGACCGCGCCGAGGTCCTGGAGGACCTGCGCGCCGAACACGCCCGGGTGCTCGGCCTGCTGGTCATGCTGCGCGCCCTGGCCCAGGGCGACCTGGTCGAGGAGGACACCTTCGTCCCGGTCGACGCGGGCGAACTCGTGGACGCCGCGGCCGCCGACCTGCGCCGCCGGCACCCCGACGCCCGGGTGACCGTCACCACCGCACCGGGGCTGCTCGTCCGCGGCTGGGAGCAGGGGCTGCGCTCCATGGCCGACAACCTGCTGACCAACGCGCTCGTCCACGGCCGCCCCGCGGGCGGGCCGCCCGCCGTCGAGGTCGTCCTGCGGCGCGGCGGCGACGAGCGGGCGCCGGCCGTCGTCCTCACGGTCGACGACCATGGTCCCGGCGTCGCGCCCGAGTCCCGCGCCGCGGTCTTCGAACGCTTCCACCACCGCCCCGGCAGCCCCGGCTCCGGGCTCGGACTCACCCTGGTCGCCCAGCAGATCGCCCTGCACCGCGGCACGGTCGTGGTCGGCGACCGCCCCGACGGCGGGCCGGGCGCGCGCTTCGAGATACGGCTGCCGCTCAGCGGGGTGCGCGGCGGCGAGCCGACGCTGCCGCTGCTGCGCCGCGACTGGCTGTCGGCGCAACGGCGGCAGGAGCCACAGGGTTTCCACAAAGACGCTCCCTAACGTCCGGTGCGAGGGGCGTGCTCCGCGTTCCCCGCGACCCGAAGGAGGACGTCATGCGACGCCGTACCACCGCCGTGGCCCTGGCCACCGTCGTCACCGTGCTGGGACTCGCCGCCCCGGCGGGCGCCGCCACCGCCGCGCCGGGTCCGAAGGGCGACGGGGCCAAGGCCCTGTGCAAGCGCGCCGACCGGATCGACGCCCGTATCGACCGCGCGCTGAAGCGCCTTGACGGACCGGTGACGCAGCGCGGCTCGATCAAGCGGCTGCAGCAGCGCGTGGACAACGCGAAGGCGGCCGGCCACACGGAGATCGAGACCTACCTCGACGACCGGCTGACCTTCCGCACTTCCCTGGTGCCGACGCTGCAGCAGCGCAGGACGGACCTCGGCAAGGTCCAGGACTGGTGCGCCGCCCACCACGACGGCGCCGCCTCGTGACCGGCCGTCCCGTGATCCGCCGTCTCGCCGCCGTCCTGGCGGTCGCCGTCGCCGCCACGGCCTGCGCCGCCCTGCTGACCGCCTGCGGACCGTCCGGCAGCGCCGCGCCCGCCCCGTCCGGCGGTGCCGCCTCCGTCGCCCCGGTCCCCTCCGACCTCAGCCGGATCGTGGACGACGCCGAGAGCGCCGCCGCCCGGGCGGACTCCGACGCGGCTCGCGGCGACGGCTGATCAGACCTGGTCGAACAGGGCGCTCACCGATGCGCCGTCGTGGATCCGGCGCACGGCCTCGGCCAGCGCGGGCGCGACGGACAGCACCGTCAGCTTGTCCGTGCGCTGCGCCTCCGGGACGGGCACGGTGTCGGTGCACACGATCTCCAGTACCTCCGGCCGGTCCGACAGGCGCTTGAGGGCGCCCGAGGCGAACAGGCCGTGCGTGCAGGCGACGCGGACCGAGCGGGCGCCCAGTTCCCGCAGCCGCTCCAGCAGTTCCAGGACGGTGCTGCCCTTGGCGATCTCGTCGTCCAGGACGATCACGTCCCGCCCGGCGATCTCGCCGATCACGGAGCTGATGGTGACCCGGTCGTCGGCGAACCGCTGCTTGGCCCCCGCCGCGACCGGCACCCCCAGCATGCGGGCGAAGGCGGCGGCCTCCTTGGCGTTGCCCAGATCGGGGGAGACGACCGTGGCGCGGGACAGGTCGTGGCCGCGGAAGTGCGCGGCCAGCTCGCGCAGTGCGTGCAGGTGGTCGACGGGGACGCTGAAGAAGCCGTGCACCTGCGGGGAGTGCAGCGTCATGGTGAGCACGCGGCTCGCACCGGCGGCGACCAGCAGGTCGGCGACCAGACGCCCCCCGATGGAGATGCGGGGGGCGTCCTTCTTGTCGGAGCGCGCGTACGCGTAGTGCGGCATCACGACGGTGATCCGGGCGGCCGACGCGCCCCGGGCGGCGTCGCACATCATCAGCAGCTCCACCAGGTGCTCCTGCACGGGGGCCACCAGCGGCTGGATCAGAAAGACGTCCCGCTCCCGGCAGTTGGCCTGCAACTGCACTTCCAGGCAGTCGTTGGCGAACCGGCTGACCCGAGCCGGGCTGAGTTCCACCCCCAGGTGGGCACAGAGTTCGGCCGCGAGGCGGGGATGGGCACTGCCGCTGAAAACCGCGATGTCGCGCACGCTGCGCATCCTACGGGCGGGCCCTTTGCCGCCGACGGGGGATCAGCCGTGGCCATCGGCGCGCCGCACGGCTGGGCTCCGCCACCGGAGCGGAGTCGTCACGGCGCGCGGGGGCGGGGGGCGGGGGGCGGTCGATGCGGGCGTGGAAGGCCACGGCCCGGCAGGTGCTGTCGTCGAGGGTGCCCGTGGTGAGCGCCCGCTGGATCCGCCCCCGCTGCGTGTCCGGCAGGCCGGCCCAGGTGGTGGCCGGTCCGGTGGCGAGCCAGTTCCCGATACCCGAGCGCCCCAGGGACGCGAGCCGGGGATCGTCGTCCTCCGCGGCCCGGAGGTCGGCCTCGACGCGGTCCCAGCTGCCACGGCCGCGGTCCACCCGCCACGCGGCGCGCCTGCTCCAGGGCTGGGCGGACGCCCACGCCGCGTCCGTCGCCGCCCGGGGCGCGCCCAGTCGCACGAGGTTCGACGCGGCCGTGGCGCCCACGCGGGGACTGGGGTCGAGCAGCATCGGCTCCAGGAGGGCAAGGGCCTCGCCCCGCGCCGCGTGCAAGCCGGCCCCGGTCACCGCGGCCGCGCGGACCCGGGCGCTCCGGTGGCCCAGGCCCGCGGTGAACGCGGGCAGGTCCACCGTGCCGCCCACCTCGGCGAGTCCGTGGAGGCACGCGGCCAGGACCTGTGCCGGGGTGGTGGGCATGCCGATCCGGTCCCGGTACCAGTCCGCGGCGTCGACGCCCCTGCGGCGTGCGCGCCACCGCGCCTGCTCGCGTACGGCGGGCGACCGGTCGGCCATCAGCGGTACGAGTTCGTCGTCGGCGAGGGCCTCGTCGGGGACGCGGGTGAGCGCCACGAGGCGGGCCACGACACTCTTCGCGGTCAGGAGCGGCCGCAGTTCCGCGGGTCGCGTGACCTCCACGAGCCATTCGGCGCAGGTGGCGCGGATCCACTGGTCCGGGTCCCGGCGTACGGCGGCCAGCAGGTGCCGCGCGGTGAGCAGCCCGCGTTCGTGTCCGAAGGCCAGCGCCCATCGCCGTACGCCGCGCCGATCGCTGCGCAGGAGGGACGGAACCAGCTCCGCGGCCGGATGCCGGTCGAGCAGGGTGTCGAGCACCCGGCCGAGGGCGGCCGGCGCGTGGCGGCGGTCGCGGCCGGCCAGCAGGACGTCGAGCACAGCGTCGGCGCTGTGCGCGTCGAGCCGGGGAAGGAGTGCGCGCCATGCCTCCTCGCGTACGGGGGTGACGTGGTCGAGCAACCGCACGGCGAGGGCGGCGGTGGCCACCCGCCCGTCGTGCCGGGCGAGCATCCGGGTCGCCCGTTGCCGGAGGTGCCCGTCCCGGTGCCAGCTGGTGACCACGTCCGTGGGCAGTCCGGCCGCCGGGCTGAGGGGAACGCGGGCGGTGGGGAGGCCGGCGGGGCGGGCGGCCTCGTCCAGCAGGAGCCACGACCTTCCGTCGAGAGGTGCGAGCCGCTCCGCCGCGACCGCCCGGGCACCGGGGTCGTCGCCGGTCGCGGCCGGAATCAGCTCCGCCGCGAGCTCCCGTGCCTGGGCCCATGTCATCACCGGTACAGCATCACGGGCGGGGGTGCCGTCGTCACCTGGTTTGCCCCGGGGACCGAAGCGGTGCCGGGCCCGGGCGGTCCTCGTCGAGGCGGCGCCGGACGGTGTCCCAGTCGGGGGCGACCGGCGCGACGCGCAGGGAACCCACCGCGGCGTCCTTGAAGCCGCTGGACGTCGACACGCACACCATCGGGCCCTCGAAGCGGTGGGCGCCGTACTGGCGGAGGCCGGCCAGGCCGGCGGCGGAGGACAGTTCGGTCCACAGGCCTGCGCGGGCGAGTTCGTCACGGGCCGTGGCCAGTTCGGCGTCGGTGACGAGCAGCGGCTCGCCGCGGCTGCCGCGCAGCGCCAGAACCCCGCGGTAGCCCCCCACCCGGCAGGCGATGGAGTACGCGGCCGTCGTGCCGACCGGCACGGTGACCGCGGGCCGGTCGCGACGGATCGCGGCGGCGAGCGGGCCGCCCGCGGCGGGCTCGCAGCTGAACAGGCGGGGCACGGCCGGGGCGAGGCCGAGGCGGTGGAGTTCGGCGAACCCCTTGCCGATGCCGAAGAGGAGTTCGCCGTAGCCGGTGGGGACGAACACCGCCTCCGGGACGCCGATGTCGCCGAAGATCTCGTACGCCACCGTTTTGTAGCCCTCCACGCCGAACGGATGCCCGGTGTGGGTCGGGGTCAGGTTGCTGACCGGGTGGTAGCCGTACTCCGCGCTGATGCGGCGGAGCAGCGGCCGGCGCGCCTCCACCGGGACGGGCAGCACCACGGCGCCGTAGGCGTGCAGGAACGAGACGACCGCCGGGGGCGCTCCGGGGGAGGTCAGTACGACGCAGCGCAGCCCGGCCCGGGCGGCGTAGGCCGCGGCGGAGGCGCCGTGGTTGCCGGAGGAGGCGACGACCACGCCCGGGGCGCCGGTGGCGACGGCGGCGCCGACCGCGCAGCGGTTGAGGCGGTCCTTGTGGCTCCAGGTCGGGTTGCGCGACTCGTCCTTGACCAGGACCCCGTCGCCGAGGTCGACCAGCGGGGTGCGGCCCTCGCCGAGACCGGGCGCCGCGAGCGGCGGCAGCAGCGGCGCCCAGCGGTCCAGGCCGTGGCCGCCGGCCGTACGGTCGAAGAGGCCCGCCGGGACGCGGTCGTAGGCGTAGTCGACCTCGACGGGGTACGAGACGGTGGCGGTGCTGGTGCGCGGGCAGCCCTGCGTCAGCGGCGGCCACAGGGGGTAGGTGGCCGAGGGGTCGCCGAGCGAACGCTGCGCGGTGGCCAGGGAATCCGTTGCCATGGGTCCGAGGGTAGAAGCCCCGGCCCGGGGGCCACCTGGGGTTTCGCGTAGGCTGCCGCTGCTGTGCCGCCCGAATCCGCCGACCTGCGAGGTGTCCCGTGATGGACGACGTGTCCGCTCGCGTCGCCGTCGTCGGGGTCGGGGCCGACGGCTGGGACGGGCTGCCCGCCGCGTCGCGGGCGGTGCTCGCCGCGGCCGAGGTCGTGATCGGCGGGCCGCGTCAACTCGGCCTGCTCCCGCCCGAGGTCGCGGGTGAGCGGGTGGCGTGGCCGTCGCCGCTGCGGCCCGCCGTGCCGGGGCTGATGGCCGCGCACGCCGGGCGCCGGATCGCGGTGCTGGCCAGTGGCGACCCGATGTTCCACGGGATCGGGCGCACGCTCACCGAGGTGCTGGGGGCCGGCCGGCTGGACGTGCTGCCGCATCCGTCGTCGGTGGCGTACGCGTGCGCCCGGCTGGGCTGGGCGGTGGAGGACACCGAGGTCGTGAGCCTGGTCGGCCGTCCGCTCGCGGCGCTGTCGGCGGCTCTGTACGACGGACGGCGGCTGCTGGCGCTCAGCGCCGGCGCCGGGACACCCGCCGAGGTCGCCGCCCTGCTGCGGGAGCGCGGCTTCGCCGGCAGCCGGATGCGGGTACTGGAGCAACTGGGCTCGGGCCGTGAGCGTGTGCTGGAGGGCACCGCCGCCGCGTGGCCGCACGCCCCCGGTGATCCGCTGAACGTCGTCGCCGTCGAGTGCGCCGCCGACCCGGGCGGGCGCCGGCTCGGCCTCGTTCCCGGCCTGCCGGACGACGCGTACGAGCACGACGGGCAGTTGACGAAGCGTCACATACGGGCGGCCACCCTCGCCGCGCTCGCGCCCGCGCCCGGTGAGCTGCTGTGGGACGTCGGCGGCGGCTCGGGCTCGATCGCCGTCGAGTGGATGCGGGCCCACCGCTCCTGCCGGGCGGTCACGGTGGAGCGCGACGCCGTCCGCGCGGAGCGCATCACCCGTAACGCCGCCGCGCTCGGTGTTCCCGCGCTGCGCGTGGTGACCGGCCGCGCGCCGGAGGCCCTGACCCGACTGCCGGTTCCCGACGCCGTGTTCGTCGGGGGCGGACTCACCGCCCCCGGTCTGCTGGAGGCCTGCTGGGCGGCCCTGCGGCCGGGCGGCAGGCTGGTCGCCAACACCGTCACGCTGGAGTCCGAGGCGCTGCTCTCGCAGTGGTACACCCGGCACGGCGGCGACCTCGTCCGCCTCGCCGTCGCCCACGCCGTGCCGGTCGGCGGTTTCACGGGCTGGCGGCAGGCCATGCCCGTCACCCAGTGGTCCGCCGTCAAGCCCGCAGGGGAGCAGCAGTCATGACCGTCCACTTCATCGGCGCCGGACCCGGCGCCGCCGACCTCATCACCCTGCGCGGGCTGCGCGTGCTGGCCCGCAGTGAGGTCTGCCTGTACGCGGGCAGCCTCGTGCCGGACGAACTGCTCGCCGACTGCCCGCCGGGCGCCCGGCTGGTGGACACCGCACAGCTCACCCTCGACCAGATCACCGAGGAGTTCGTCCGGGCCCACGAGCAGGGGCACGACGTGGCCCGCCTGCACTCGGGCGACCCCTCGGTCTTCAGCGCCGTCGCCGAGCAGATGCGCCGCCTGGACGCGGCCGGCATCCCCTACGAAGTCGTCCCCGGTGTGCCCGCGTTCGCGGCGGCGGCCGCCGCGCTCAAGCGGGAGCTGACGGTTCCGACCGTCGGCCAGACGGTGATCCTCACGCGGATCGCCCAGCAGGCCACGCCCATGCCGGAGGGCGAGGACCTGGCGACGCTGGGCCACGGCGGCGCGTTGATCGTGCTGCACCTGGCCGCCCGCCATGTCGACCGGGTGGTCGCCGAACTCACCCCGAACTACGGTGCCGACTGCCCGGCGGCGGTCGTGGCGATGGCGTCGCGCCCCGACGAGCTGGTGCTGCGCGGGACGCTCGGCGACATCGCTGACCGGGTGAAGGAGGCCGGGGTGGTCCGTACCGCGGTGATCATCGTCGGGCGCACCCTGGGCGCCGAACAGTTCCGCGACAGCCACCTGTACTCGGCGGAGCGCGTCCACCGGCACGCGGCGAACTGCGGCGACACGCTGTAAGGCCCGGCGCCCGGCGCGGCCGGGAGGCGGGGAGCGGAGGAACCGGCCGGCGGAAAACGGGAACCAGGCCGGCCGGATCGACAGGTAGGAAAGCGGACCGTGTCGGACGCGGTCCGGCCCGTTGTCCCTCCCTCCCGACCCCGCACCACGCCACCTCTCCCACCGGTACCGGCGTTTCGCCGTGCCCGGAAAGAAGGGCATGCCTTGAAGCACACAGGACGAGCGACGGCTGCCGCCGTCGCGATCGTCACCACCGCTCTGCTCAGTGGTACGGCAGGCGTCGTCCAGGCCGCGCCGGCCGCCACCGGAACCGGGTCCTGGTCCGGACGCGGTGCCGCGGCCGGCGACCGGAGGACGACCGTCACCCTCGTCACCGGCGACCGGGTGACGCTCGACGCCGCCGGACGGGTTGCCGGTGTGACCGCCGGCACGGGCCGGGAGCACCTGGGATTCCGGATATCCCGGGCCGCCGACGGCCACACCTACGCGGTACCGGCGGACGCCGAGCGGCTGATCGCGGACGGTACCGCCGACCGGCGGCTGTTCGACGTCACGCGGCTGGTGAGCGAGGGCTACGACGACGCCTCGCGGGCGGATCTGCCGCTGATCGTCACCTATGCCAAGGGGGGTTCGGTCGCGGCGCGCGCGTTGTCCGAATCCGGGGCCCGGGTCAGCCGGGACCTGCCCAGCGTGAACGGCGACGCGCTGCGGGCGCGCAAGACGCAGGCCACGGAGCTGTGGCGGACGCTGACCGGCGGCCGTGCGGCCTCGCGTTCGGCGGCCGCCGGCCCGGCGGAGGTCGAGCGGATCTGGCTGGACGCCAGGGTCGAGGCGAGCGCGGACCCCGGCACGGGCACCGCGCAGATCGGCGCGCCCCAGGCGTGGGCGGCCGGCTACGACGGCACGGGCGTCACCGTGGCCGTGCTGGACACCGGGGTCGACGCCACGCACCCGGACCTGAGGGGCCGCGTCGGGGCGGAGAAGAACTTCTCCGAATCCCCCGACACGGTGGACCGCGTGGGCCACGGGACGCATGTGGCCTCGATCGTCGCGGGTTCCGGTGCGATGTCGGACGGGACGTACCAGGGCGTCGCGCCCGGGGCCCGGCTGATCGTCGGCAAGGTGCTCGACGACTCCGGCACGGGCTACGAATCCGGCATCATCGCCGGCATGCAGTGGGCCGTCGCCCAGGGCGCGAAGGTGGTCAACCTCAGCCTCGGCGCCCCCGACACCCCGGAGACCGATCCGACCGAGCAGGCCCTGAACGACCTGTCGGCGCAGTCCGGGACCCTCTTCGTCGTCGCCGCGGGCAACGACGGGCCCGGTGCGGGCACCATCGGCACCCCGGGCAGTGCCGCGGCCGCGCTGACCGTAGGGGCGGTGGACCGGACGGACGCCCTCGCCGACTTCTCCAGCCGCGGCCCCGCCGCCGACGGCAGCCTCAAGCCGGACCTGACCGCGCCCGGCGTGGACATCGTCGCCGCGAGGGCGGCCGAGGGTGTCGAGGGCGACCCGGCGGCCGACGGCTATGTCTCGATGAGCGGCACGTCGATGGCCACCCCGCATGTGGCGGGCGCCGCCGCGATCCTGGCCCAGGAGCACCCGGACTGGACCGGTGAGCGGATCAAGGCGGCCCTCACCGGTTCCGCCGTGCCGATCGCGGGGCTGTCCGCGTTCGCGCAGGGCACGGGCCGCACCGATGTCGCACGGGCGATCGGCCTGCGGGTGTCCGGCAGCCCCTCGCTGGGCTTCGGCACCGCCCAGTGGCCGCACGCCGACGACCGGCCGGTCACCAAGGAGATCGGCTACCGCAACGACGGCGACCGGCCGGTCACCCTCGACCTGACCGCCGAGGCGTTCGGCGAGGACGGCAAGCCCGCCGCCGAGGGCATGTTCGAGGTCGCGCCTGAGCGGCTCACCGTCCCGGCGGGCGGCACCGCGACCGCCGCGGTGACCGCCGACACCCGCGCGGGCACCGCCGACGGCGCGTTCGGCGGCTCCGTGACCGCGACGGCCGGCGACACCACCGTGCGCACCGCCATCGGCGTGAACCGCGAGGTCGAGTCGTACGACCTCACCGTCAGGCACCTCGATCTGCGCGGCAGGCCCACCGGCCGGTCCGCGACGGGCGTGTACGCCCTGGACGGCGACCTCTGGCGGGACTACTCCGACCCCGTGGACGGGGAGTTCACGGTCCGTCTGCCCAAGGGGCGCTACGCCCTGGAGGGCCGGGTCTCCACCGGGACCGACCCGGACGACGGGAAGCTGGCCCTGCTGCTGCACCCGAAGTTCGCGCTGAACCGGGACACCACGCTGGTCATGGACGCCCGCAAGGCCGATCCCGTCCGGATCACCGTGCCCGACAAGGCGGCCGAAAACACCGAGGCCACCTTCAACTTCGGCATCGACGACGACGGGGCCGGCTACACGGCGACGTACGTCATGAACGGCTTCGCCGACCTGCGGGTCGGGCAGCTCGGGGCCCGGCTGCCGGCCCGCGAGGCGTTCGCACAGTACGACGGGACCTGGACCCACGGCACGGTGCACTACCGGCCCGCGTGGAACCGTACCGGCGACCTCTCCGGGTTCACCGCGGACCTGCGGCGCAAGGACTTCGCCACGCTGGACGTCACCGTCGGCGAACCCGCCCCTGGCAAGACCGCGAACCTCAGTGCCGCGCCCCTGACTCCCAACGGTTCCTGGTACGACTTCTCCCAGGAGGAGTACGCGCTGCCGCGCACGGTCACCGACTACGTCCTGCCGGGCGTGAAGTGGCGCTACGCCGTCGACCAGTACGGCGCTCCGGACGCCGGCGGCGAGCCGGTGTGGGAGGGCCGCCAGACGGCCGAGGTGGCCAGGGCGTACACCGCGGGCGAGCGGTACAGGCAGCGGTTCAACATCGGTGTCTTCGGACCGCACCTGTCCAGGACGGGCGAGGAGCCGTCGGGCGCGGTCCGCCGCGGCGACAGCTTCTCGGCCTATGTGCCGCTGTTCTCCGACGGCGCCGGCCATGGCGGCGTCTCGGACTACTCCCGGGCACGGAGTGCGCTCTACGCGGACGGCAAGGCGGTGTTCACCTCGGACACGCCGCTGAACGGCGACGAGCACACCCTCCCGGCCGGGCGGCGGACCTACCGGCTGGTCACGGATGTCTCCCGCCCGGCGTCCCTCTCGACGGTCAGTACCCGGGTGACCGCGGAGTGGACCTTCCGCTCCGGCCGTGCGGCGGGGGACGCCGCGACGTGGCTGCCGCTGTCGGTGGTGCGCTTCTCGCCCGTGCTGGGGACGGCCAGTACGGCCAAGGCGGGCGCGGCCTTCACGATCCCGTTCACCGTGGAGGGCGCGGCCGGCGCGCGCACGGTCCGCAAGCAGGCTTTCGCGGTCTCCTACGACGACGGCAGGACCTGGAAGCCGGTCGAGGTCGTCGGCCGCGACCGTCTCGAACTGCGCCACCCCGCCCGGCCGGGCACCGTCTCGCTGCGCGTCACGCTCACCGACGCCGCCGGCAACACGGTGAAGCAGACGATCCGTCGCGCCTACCGCACCACCGCGTAGGCACCGGCCCGACGCGCGAGCCCCGGGCCGCCGGCCCGGGGCTCGCCGCTGGGCGGGCCGCCCGGACGGGCGTCGCGGGAGCACGTGATCCGCCCCACAGCCGGTTCCTCCGCGGGCCGTTCACGATCCGGGGCGCGCGGACGGCGGGCCGCCGCGAACTGGCACCCCTGGTGCGGGCGTTCGGTCCGGTACCGGTGAGCGGGTCGGCGATCCGCGGCCGGGGCGGCTCGTGGAGTGACGCGGATCACGGGAACTGCGCACGGGCTGCGCGACAGCTTGGATACGTGAGCACAGACATGCGTACCCGGATACGGGCCGGGGATCCGAGCGCGTTCGCCGAGCTGTACGACGGCTATGCCCGCGCCGTCTACAACCACGCCTTCCGCCTCACCGCCGACTGGGCGGCGGCCGAGGACGTGATGGCGGAGACCTTCATGGAGGCCTGGCGGCTGCGTGACCGCATCGACGCCGAGGGCGGCTCCCTGCGGCCCTGGCTGCTGGGCGTGGCCACGAACGTCTCCCGCGGCCACTACCGCAGCAACCGGCGCTACCGTGCCGCCGCGAAGGCCGCCGCCCGGGCCGAGGCCGACATGGCCCTGCCCGACCACGCGGACGAGGTGGCGGGCCGGCTCGACGACCGCAGTCGCCTCGCCGCCGCCCTGCGCGCGCTGGCCGCGCTGCGCAGACCCGAACGCGAGGTGCTGACGCTGTGCCTGTGGGAGGGGCTGGAGTACACGGCTGCCGCCGAGGCGCTCGGCATCCCCGTCGGCACGGTGCGCTCCCGGCTCTCCCGGGCCCGTACCAAGCTGCGCAGACTCACCGAGGCGGAGCTCGCCGGCCCGCCCGTCCGGCCCGCGCGCGGACCGGCGGCAAAACCCGTCGGGGGAAATCGGGAACCCGGCCGGCCGGATCGACAGACAAGAGGGGACCGTATCAACGCGATCCGGCCCGTATCGGAGGGAAACCGATGAAAGCGAATCAGTCCCGGCAGAGTCCGGCGGAGTGGGAGGAGAGCGCCTCGCTCCTCCCGCAGACTGGACGCGATCTTCCGACGGGTCGTCACCAGTTCCACAAGGAGCGTCTGATGGCCCACATCCAGCAGGACCGGCAGCGCGGAGCGCACATGGCGACCGCCGGCTCCGACCTGCCGAAGAACCGCGGCTTCCGCATGCCGCGCCTGGCGATCGCCCTGCCCGTGGCCGCCCTGGCCGTGGCCGGTGCGGTCGTCGCCGGCACGGCGCTGAACGGTGGCCCGGGCGGGCAGTTCGCGGACGTGGCCACCGGGCCCGCACTGACCACGCAGGTCAGTCCCGCGAGTGCCAAGGGACTGAACCAGCTGATCGACCAGATCTCGCTGGCGGCGTCGGCGGAGCCGCGTCCGGTGATGAAGCCGGGCCAGTACGTCTACATCGAGTCCCAGTCGGCCGACACCTTCGTGAAGTCGACCGACGACAAGAGCAGCCTGGCCAGCCACGCGCTGCACAAGCGCCAGATCTGGCGCTCCGCGGACGGCACCAAGGGCTGGCTGATCGACCCCGCCGTCAACCGGAGCCCCGAGGGCGAGACGCTGAGCCTGCCCGACGAGCAGGGGCACCCGTTCAAGGCGTCCCTGAACGGCCCGTCGTACGAGTTCCTGGCGACGTTGCCCACCGACCCCGACGAGCTGCTGAAGATGATCTACAAGGCGGCGAAGGGGCACGGCAACTCCCTCGACCAGCAGGCGTTCACCACGATCGGCGACCTGCTCGGCGAGAGCTACCCGCCCGCGGAGCTGTACTCGGCGCTGTTCAGGACGGCGGCCAAGATCCCCGGCGTCGTCGTGGTGGACGACGCCCAGGACGCGATCGGCCGCACGGGGGTCGCGGTGGCCCGGCTGGACGAGACCAGCGGCGAGCGGCAGGAGTGGATCTTCGACAAGAAGACCCATGTCTTCCTCGGTGAGCGCACCGTGCAGGTGAGGGAAGTCCCCGAGGACGGCGTGACGATCAAGCCCGGCACGGTGCTCTACACCGACGCCATCACCGACCGGGCGATCGTCGACGGCATGAAGCAGACCCCCGGGCAGAAGGCCTGACGTTCCGCGTCCGTCGGCGGCGCGCCCGCCGCCGACCCCGCCCCCGTGGCCGCCGTCCCAGGACGGCGGCCACGCGGCGTTCACCGGGGATGTCCGGGAGAGGTCAGCCGCCGGCGCCGGCGGTGTGGCGGTGGACGTTGGCCGTCAGCCGCCGGAGGAGGCCCTGGACGGTGGCGATCTCCTCGGAGGCCAGCCCGATGGCGTCGCCGATCGCGGGCGGGACGCTCGCGATGTGCCGGTGGAGGGCGGTGCCCTCCGGGGTGAGGGCGACTTCGACGACGCGTTCGTCGTCGGTGCGGCGCCGCCGTTCGAGCAGCTGGTTCGTCTCGAGGCGCTTGATCAGCGGAGTGACGGTCCCGTAGTCGAGCTGGAGGGCGGCGACCAGGTCCTTCACGGTCATCGTGCCGTGCTCGCCGAGGGCGACCAGGACCAGGTACTGGGGGTAGGTCAGGCCCAGCGGTTCGAGCAGCGGCCGGTACGCCCCGGTGACGGCGCGCGAGGCCGCGTACAGCGAGAAGCACAGGAGCTCGTCCAGCAGCGGCGCGGGCTCGCCCTGGCCGGCGTGGTCGCCGGGCTCGGGCGTGCGGCTGTCGTCACTCACGGTGGGACCCCTTTCCTCGGTCGTCGGGCCGTCTGCTCCCGGAGCCATTGTCGCACTCTCGATGGGATGCGAGTGTCTGGTGCGCCAATAACTTGTGCACGAGAGAAAAGCTCGCTAGGTTTCTCGATGTCGCCCCGGACGGAACGCCCGGGACGGACAGCCGACCGGGTTCCACCCCTTGAGAAGGAGAGCCGCCATGAAGCTCACGACCGTCATCCGCCCCACCCGTACGTCCGCCGCCGTGCTGGGCGCCGTCGCCGCTGTGGCGGCCGCGTCCCTGGCGGTCACCGTCCCGGCCAGCGCCACCGCCGGACACCACGCGGCGGAGAAGAAGCCCACGGTGGTCCTGGTGCACGGCGCGTTCGCGGACTCCTCCAGCTGGAACGGTGTGATCAAGCGCCTGCAGCGCGACGGCTATCCCGTGGTGGCCCCGGCCAACCCGCTGCGCGGCCTGGCGAGCGACGCCGACTACCTCGACAGCTTCCTCAAGAGCGTCAAGGGCCCGATCGTGCTCGCCGGCCATTCCTACGGCGGTGCCGTCATCACCCAGGCCGCCGCCGGCGACCCGGCCGTCAAGGCGCTGGTCTACATAGCCGCCTTCGCCCCCGACAAGGGCGAGAGCGCGCTCGAACTGTCGAACAAGTACCCCGGCAGCACCCTCGGCCCGACCCTGAACAGCGTGCCCTTCCCGCTTCCCGGCGGCGCCACCGGTACCGACCTGTACATCAAGGCCGACAAGTTCCACGACCAGTTCGCCGCCGACGTGCCCACCCCGGTCACCGACCTGATGGCCGCCACGCAGCGCCCCGTCGCCTCGTCCGCCCTGGAGGAGAAGGCCACCGAGGCCGCCTGGAAGACCATCCCCTCCTGGAACCTCATCACCACCCAGGACCGCAACATCCCGCCCGCCGCCCAGCGGTTCATGGCCGAGCGCGCCCACTCCCGCACCACGCAGGTGAAGGCCTCGCACGCGGTGTCGGTCTCCCGCCCGGACGCGGTCACCCGCGTCATCGAGCAGGCCGCCCGCACCACCGTCCGCTGAACCGCCGCCACCCCCGCACGGGCCCCCGTGCGGGGGAAGCCCACCACACCTCCCGCGCACCCGAAGGAGAAGCACCATGGCCGACTACACCGCTGTCGTGAACGTGACCGGCGAGGGCCGCAACGGAGGCCGCGTCCAGTCCGACGACGGCCATCTGACCACCACCCTCGCGCTGCCGAAGGAACTGGGCGGCGCCGGTGACGCCACCAACCCCGAGCAGCTCTTCGCCGCCGGCTGGGGCGCCTGCTTCCTCGGGGCCGTGCGCCTCGCCGCCTCCCAGCGCAAGGTGCGGCTCACCAGCACCGCCATCGACACCGAGATCACCCTGGTCCACGGCGACGAGGGGTTCGGCCTCGCCGCCGTCCTCAACGTCGAACTCGGCGGCGTCGACCAGGACACCGCCACCGCCCTCACCGAGGCCGCCCACCAGATCTGCCCCTACTCCAAGGCCACCCGCGGCAACATCCCCGTCACCGTCAACACCACCACCGTCTGAGACCACCGCACACCGAGCCGCCCCCCTGGCCGCCGCGCGCAGCACGCCGCGGCCGGACACGGGGCGGCTCGGCGCGTCCCGCGATGCCGCCGCCGTCCCCCGTGCCGCCATGCCGGCAGGGCCTAGGGTGCGGGGATGACCGGCACGCAGCAGCACGTCCTGATCCTCGGCGGCACCACGGAGGGCCGCGGTCTCGCGGAGGCGCTGGCCGGTGAACCGGCGGCCCGCTGGCGGGTGACGAGCTCCCTCGCCGGCCGGGTGGCCGCACCCCGGCTGCCGCCGGGCGAGGTGCGGACGGGCGGCTTCGGCGGGACCGGGGGCCTGGTGCGCTGGCTGCGGGAGCACGCCGTGGACGTGGTGGTCGACGCCACCCACCCCTTCGCCGAGACGATGAGCGCCCACGCCGCCGCGGCGGCCGCGGCGACCGGTGTTCCGCTGCTGGGCCTGCGCCGCCCCGGGTGGACCGCCGGTCCCGGCGACCGCTGGCACATGGTGGACTCGGCGGAGCAAGCCGCCGCCCTGCTGCCCGCGCTCGGCGGCCGGGTGTTCCTGACCACGGGGCGTACGGGCCTGGCGGCCTTCGCCGGGGACGCCGGCCGCTGGTTCCTGGTGCGGTCCGTCGACGCCCCCGGACCGCCGCATCCGCCGCGGATGGAAGTCGTCCTGGACCGCGGCCCGTTCACCCACGACGGGGAGCGGGCGCTGATGACCCGCCACCGTGTCGACGTGCTGGTCACCAAGGACAGCGGCGGCGCGGCGACGGCCCCGAAGCTCGCCGTCGCCCGCGAACTCGGCCTGCCCGTGGTGCTCGTGCGCCGACCGCCCGCCCCGCCGGGCGTTCCGGCCGTCCCGGACGTGGCGGGCGCCCTGGAGTGGCTGCGCGCCGGGCGGTGAGACGGGACGGGGATCAGGCCGGATAGCGCCGGGGCGTCCACACCACCGTCGTGCCGTCGCCGCGCCGCACCGCGCGGGTCTGCGAGGAGCCGACGAGCAGAACGCAGCGCATGTCCACGGTCGCCGGGTCCAGGTCCTCCAGCGTGGTGATCCGCACCGCCTGCTCCGGTCCGCCGACGTCGCGCGCCACGACCACCGGCGTGCCGGGCGGGCGGCCCTCCCGCAGCACCTTCAGGGCCTGCTCCAGCTGTTCCCGGCGGCTGCGGGACGCCGGGTTGTAGAGCGCGAGCACCAGATCGGCGGTGGTCGTGGCGCGCAGCCGCTCCTCGATCACCGTCCAGGGCTTGAGCCGGTCGGACAGCGAGACCACCGCGTAGTCGTGCCCGAGCGGCGCGCCCGCGAGCGCCGCCGCCGTCTGCGCCGCGGTGATCCCGGGGACCACCCGCACCCGCACGTCGAGGTACGGCTCGACGGAGGCGGCCTCCAGCACGGCCGTCGCCATCGCGAAGACGCCGGGGTCGCCGGACGACACGACGGCCACCCGCCGTCCCCGCCGCGCGAGGTCGAGGGCGAACTCGGCGCGTTCGGCCTCGACGCGGTTGTCGGAGGCGTGCCGCACCTGCCCGGGACGGACCGGGACGCGGTCCATGTACGTGGTGTAGCCGACCAGTTCGTCCGCCTCGGCGAGCGCGGAGCGCGCCTCCGCGGTCAGCCACATCGGGCCGGCCGGGCCCAGCCCGACGACCGCGACCTCGCCCTCCGCCCGGCCCGGGGCGGACTGCTCGCCGATCCGGCTGGGCAGCACCGCGACGGCGAAGTACGGCACCGAGTCCGGGTCGACGTCGGCCAGCATCCCCAGGCGTTCGGCGTCCATCGTGGCCCGCTCGACGTAGTGCGCGTCGGCCAGCCGCCCGGCCGTTCCCAGCGCCCGGCGCACGGCGGGGAAGGTGCGGCCGAGCTTCATCACGGCCGCCGCGTCGGTGGCGGCGAGCCGTGCCGCGAGCTCCTCCTCGGGCAGTGTGCCGGGCAGGATCGTCAGCACCTCCTCGCCCTCCACCAGCGGGCGGCCGATCCGGGCGGCGGCCGCGCTCACGGACGTGACACCCGGGATCACCTCCGCCGGGTAGCGGTCGGCCAACCGCTTGTGCATGTGCATGTACGAGCCGTAGAAGAGCGGATCGCCCTCGGCGAGCACGGCGACCGTGCGTCCCGCGTCCAGGTGCGCGGCGAGCAGTTCGGCGGACTCGGCGTAGAAGTCGTCCAACGCGCCCCGGTAGCCGCCCGGATGGTCGGTGGTCTCCGTGGTGACCGGGTACATCAGCCGCTCCTCGATCTGCTCGGGGCGGATGTGCGCCGCGGCGATCGAGCGGGCGATGCTGCGGCCGTGCCGGGCGCAGTGGTACGCGATCACGTCCGCGGAGCGGATGACGTCCACGGCGCGCACGGTCATCAGGGAGGGGTCGCCGGGGCCGAGGCCCACTCCGTACAGACGGCCGGTGGTCATACGATGTCGCTTTCCGTCGCAAGGGCGTTGAGGGCGGCGGCCGCGAGGGCGCTGCCGCCGCGCCGGCCGCGCACGATCAGGTGCTCCAGGCCGGAGGGGTGCGCGGCCAGGGCGTCCTTGGACTCGGCCGCGCCGACGAATCCGACCGGCACGCCGATGACCGCGGCCGGACGCGGGGCGCCCGCCTCGACCATCTCCAGCAGCCGGAAGAGCGAGGTCGGGGCGTTGCCGACGGCGACCACGGCGCCGTCCAGGCGGTCCCGCCACAGTTCCATGGCGGCGGCGCTGCGGGTGGTGCCGAGTTCGGCGGCGAGCGAGGGGACGGCGGGGTCGGAGAGGGTGCAGACCACGTCGTTGTCCGCGGGGAGCCGTTTGCGGGTGACGCCGCTGGCGACCATCTGCACGTCGCAGAGGATCGGCGCCCCGGCGCGCAGCGCGGCGCGCGCGTCGGCGACCACGGACGGGCTGAAGGCCAGGTCGCGGACGAGGTCGGTCATGCCGCAGGCGTGGATCATGCGCACGGCGACCTGCGCGACGTCCGGCGGCAGGGCGTCGAGTTCCGCCTCGGCGCGGATGATGGCGAACGACCGGCGGTAGATCTCCGGGCCGTCCTTCTCGTACTCGATCACGTCGTGGTCCTCGGTGGTGGTGGGGTCGTGCGGCGGGCGGTGGCGACGGCCGCGGGCAGGTCCCGGGCGGCCGTGCCGGTGGCGGTGCTCGCGCCGGTGCCGCCCGTGGTGACGCGGTAGTGCCCGTCGGCGGTGGCCATGACGTCGACCCGGGCGCCGTCCGGGCGGCCGCAGTTGCGTTCGCAGCCGGAGAAGTGGACGGGCAGCAGGGGATGTCCGGGGCCGGCGGCCCCGGCGCGCACCGCCGCTTCGGCGTCCGCCCGCACGTCCGCCAGCGACTTGGCGCACCCGGGCCGTCCGGCGCACGCGGTGACGCCGCGCCACGGCGAGTCCTCGCCGGTCAGGAAGCCCGCTCCGGCGAGGCGTCGCAGCACCTCGGGGGCGTCGTCCGCCGGGACGCCCGGGACGACCACGCCGCGCCACGGCGTCACGCGCACCTGCCCGGCTGCGGCGTCGGCGATCTCCGCCAGGACCCGCCACGCCCGCGCGGTCACGCGCCCCAGCGGCGTCCCGGCCGACAGCACCCAGGTCCCGCCGCCGGGCTGGGGCAGGCCGCCGAGCCGGGGCCCGCCCCTCGCGGCGGAGCGGGTGTCCGCCCCGGCGGCCGTCCCGCCCGGCCCGGGGGTGGCGCGCGCCTCCGCGACGGCCAGGAGCCCCGCGACGCGGGCGCCCGTGGGGTCGACGTCGGCGAGGCGCCAGGCGCGGGTGGTGTGCCCGGCGGCGAGGCGGAGGAAGGTCTCGGCGGCGCGCAGTGCCCAGCGGGGGGCGTCGGCGGCGGGGACGCGGGCGACGGCCTGACCCGCGAGACGGAGTTCGGCGGTGGCGCGGTCGGGCCGGGCGATCAACGTGACATCGGCGCCGAGCGCCGCGACGTCCCCGCGGCCGTCGTCGAGGGCGAAGAGGAACCGGCCCGACAGCCCGGCCGCCGCGGGACTCGCGCACAGCAGGGCGTCCACCTCCCGCACCCAGTCGCTCACATCGGCGTATCCGTGGCCGTCGAGCCCGCTCAGCGGGGAGGCGACGACATTGCGGGCCCGTTCGTGGGCGTACGAGGGGAGCAGCCCCGCGGCGGCGAGCCGGTCGGCGAGGGCGGTGGCCGCGTCGGGGGCGTGCAGGCCGCGCAGTTGCAGATTGCCGCGGGAGGTGAGGTCGAGGCGGCCGTCGCCGAGGTCGTCGGCGGCATCGGCCGGCACTCGCATCTGACGCGACGTCAACAAGCCGCCGGGTATGCGGACCCGGGCCAGCGGGCCGTCGTCGGCGGTGTGCAGCCGCAGCGCCCCCGGGCACGCGTCCTCGCGCGCCGCGCGCCCCGCCGAGGGCACGGCGGGGGCGCCGTTCACGGGGGAGTCCGGGGCTGTGGGCATGGCCGCGAGCATACCCGCGGGCACCTGGGAGGTGTACGGCCCATGCAACGTCAGCAGCCCTTACGATGCAGGCGGGACGGTCGTCAGGCCGCGCCCACGCCATCGACGGCGCCAGGGGAGGAAACCGGTGCGAAACCGGTGCGGTCCCGCCACTGTCATCGCGGCCCACGGCTGATGCCCGGGCCGCGGGAGCCAGGAACTCCCGCCGTCATCCACCGGCCCGGGGCGCGGACCCCGAGGAAGGCACGCCCGACGTGATCCTGCTGCTCTCGACGTCCGACACCGATCTGCTCAGCGCCCGCGCCGCGGACGGCCCGGTTTCCTACCGGCCGGCCAACCCGGCCCGGCTCACGGCGGGCGAGCTGCCCGCGCTCCTCGACGGCACCGACCTGGTCGTGGTGCGTCTGCTCGGCGGTCGCCGGGCCTGGGAGGAGGGGCTGGACGCGCTGCTCGCCGGGCCGCGCCCGGTGGTCGTGCTCACCGGTGAACAGGCCCCGGACGCCCAGTTGATGGAGCTGTCCACCGTGCCGGTCGGCACCGCCGCCGAGGCGCACGCCTATCTGGCGCACGGCGGTCCCGCCAACCTCGCCCAGCTGGCCCGCTTCCTGTCCGACACCGTGCTGCTGTCCGGCCACGGCTTCGAGCCCCCGGCCCCCGCCCCGTCCTGGGGCCGCCTGGAGCGCACCGCGGCCGTCACCGAGGGCCCCCGGGTCGCCGTTCTCTACTACCGGGCCCACCACATGAGCGGCAACACCGCCTTCGTGGAGGCGCTGTGCGCCGCGATCGAGCAGGCCGGCGGCCGCCCGCTCCCGCTGTACGTCGCCTCGTTGCGCGCCCCCGAGCCGGACCTGCTGGACGCCCTGGCCGGCGTGGACGCGATCGTCACCACCGTGCTGGCCGCGGGGGGCACCCGTCCCGCCGAGGCCTCCGCCGGCGGCGACGAGGAGGCGTGGGACGCGGGCGCGCTGACCTCGCTCGACGTGCCGGTGCTCCAGGCGCTGTGCCTGACCTCCTCCCGGGCCACGTGGGAGGGCAGCGACGAGGGACTGTCCCCGATGGACGCCGCGACGCAGGTCGCCGTGCCCGAGTTCGACGGCCGGCTCATCACCGTCCCGTTCTCCTTCAAGGAGGTCGACGAGGACGGACTGCCGGTCTACGCGGCCGACCCCGAGCGCGCCGCCCGCGTCGCCGGGATCGCCGTGCGCCACGCGCGGCTGCGGCACATCCCGCCCGCGGAGCGCCGCCTCGCGCTGGTGCTGTCCGCGTACCCGACCAAGCACTCCCGCATCGGCAACGCGGTGGGCCTGGACACTCCGGCCAGCGCGGTGGCGCTGCTGCGCCGGCTGCGCGAGGAGGGGTACGACTTCGGGCCCGCGGAGGAGATACCGGGACTGTCCTCCGGCGACGGCGACGAGCTGATCCGCGCGCTGATCGAGGCGGGCGGTCACGACCAGGACTGGCTGACCGAGGAGCAGTTGGCCCGCAACCCCGTCCGCGTCCCGGCCGCCGACTACCGCCGCTGGTTCGCCGCGCTCCCGGCGGAGCTGCGCGACGCCGTCACCGGGCACTGGGGCCCGCCGCCCGGCTCGATGTTCGTGGACACCAGCCGCGACCCCGAGGGCGACATCGTGCTGGCCGCGCTGCGCCGCGGCAACCTGCTGATCGTCATCCAGCCGCCGCGCGGGTTCGGCGAGAACCCGATCGCGATCTACCACGACCCCGATCTGCCGCCCTCCCACCACTACCTGGCGGCCTACCGCTGGATCGCCTCCGCGCAGGCCGAAGGCGGTTTCGGCGCCGACGCGATGATCCACCTGGGCAAGCACGGCAACCTGGAGTGGCTGCCCGGCAAGAACGCGGCCCTGTCCGCCGCCTGCGGCCCCGACGCCGCCCTCGGCGACCTGCCGCTGATCTACCCGTTCCTGGTCAACGACCCCGGCGAGGGCACCCAGGCCAAGCGCCGCGCCCACGCCACCCTCGTGGACCACCTCGTGCCGCCGATGGCCCGCGCAGACTCCTACGGCGACATCGCGCGCCTGGAGCAACTGCTCGACGAGCACGCCGCGATCGCCGCCATGGACCCGGCCAAGCTGCCCGCCGTGCGCGCCCAGATCTGGACGCTGATCCAGGCGGCCAAGCTCGACCACGACCTCGGCCTGGCGGACCGGCCGCACGACGCCGAGTTCGACGACTTCCTGCTGCACGTCGACGGCTGGCTCTGCGAGATCAAGGACGCGCAGATCCGCGACGGCCTGCACGTGCTCGGCCGGGCCCCGGCCGGTGCCGAGCGGGTCAACCTGGTGCTGGCGATCCTGCGCGCACGCCAGATCTGGGGCGGCACCGCCGCCCTGCCCGGGCTGCGCGAGGCCCTGGGCCTGGACGAGTCGGCGGCGACCCGGGTCACCGCCGACGCGGCCGAGGAGCAGGCCCGCGCGCTGGTGCAGGCGATGGAGGACGCGGCGTGGGACCCGCAGGCGGTCGCCGAGGTCGCCAAGGGCCTGCCCGAGGAGGTCGCCCGGGTGCTGGACTTCGCGGCCCGGCAGGTCGTGCCGCGGCTGGCCCGTACGACGGACGAGATCGACGCCGTCGTGCACGCCCTGAACGGCGGGTTCGTACCGGCCGGCCCGTCCGGCTCCCCGTTGCGCGGCCTGGTCAACGTGCTGCCGACCGGCCGCAACTTCTACTCCGTCGACCCCAAGGCGGTCCCCAGCCGGCTCGCCTGGGAGACCGGGCAGGCCCTGGCGGACTCGCTGCTGGCCCGCTACCGCGAGGACAACGACGGCGCCTGGCCGCAGTCGGTGGGCCTGTCGCTGTGGGGGACCAGCGCGATGCGCACCGCGGGCGACGACATCGCCGAGGCGCTGGCGCTGCTCGGCGTGCGCCCGGTGTGGGACGACGCGTCCCGCCGGGTCACCGGTGTCGAGGCGGTCCCCGCACAGGAGTTGGGCCGTCCGCGGGTCGACGTGACGCTGCGCGTCAGCGGCTTCTTCCGCGACGCCTTCCCGCATGTGGTGGGCCTGCTGGACGACGCCGTGCGCCTGGTCGCCGGCCTGGACGAGCCGGACGAGGCGAACTTCGTCCGCGCCCACACGAGCGCCGACCTCGCCGCGCACGGCGACGAGCGCCGCGCCACCACCCGGATCTTCGGCTCCCGCCCGGGCACCTACGGCGCGGGGCTGCTGCAGCTGATCGACAGCCGCGACTGGCGCAGCGACGCCGACCTCGCCGAGGTCTACACGGTCTGGGGCGGCTACGCGTACGGCCGCGGTCTCGACGGCCGGCCCGCGCGCGAGGAGATGGAGACCGCCTACCGGCGGATCGCGGTGGCGGCGAAGAACACCGACACCCGTGAGCACGACATCGCCGACTCCGACGACTACTACCAGTACCACGGCGGCATGGTCGCCACCGTCCGCGCGCTGACCGGCCGTTCCCCCGAGGCGTACATCGGCGACTCCACCCGCCCGGAGACCGTCCGCACGCGCTCGCTGGCGGAGGAGACCTCCCGGGTGTTCCGCGCCCGGGTCGTCAACCCCCGCTGGATCGAGGCCATGCGGCGGCACGGCTACAAGGGCGCCTTCGAACTGGCGGCCACCGTCGACTACCTCTTCGGCTACGACGCGACCACCGGTGTCGTCGCCGACTGGATGTACGACAAGCTCGCCCGCACCTACGTCCTGGACCCGGAGAACCGCGCCTTCCTCCAGGAGGCCAACCCCTGGGCGCTGCACGGCATGGCCGAACGACTGCTGGAGGCCGAGTCCCGCGGTATGTGGGCGGAGCCCGACCCGGAGGTCGTCGCGGCCCTGCGCGAGGCGTTCCTGGAGACCGAGGGGGATCTGGAGGGCGGCGAGTAGTCCGCACGCCGGTTCGTGGCACGACGGACAACTGGGTGTCACACGCCCGTCGGACGCCGCTGCCAGGCTGACGTCATGGACGTCACCGCGCTCGCACGGGCGCTACTGGACCCCGTGCCGGCCAACCGGACCGCGGGGATCGAGGTGGTCCGCGCCGAGGACGGTGCCGCGGAAGTGGCGCTGGAGACGCCGGACGCGCTGGGGAACGTCATCGGGAGCCTGCACGCGAGCGGGCTGGTCGCGCTGCTCGACGCGGCCGGCCTGGCCGCGCTCGTCGCGGCGTGCGAGGAGCCCGGCCAGTTCGAGGGCGTCGTGCCGCTGGGTGCGGCGGCCACGATGGAGTTCCTGGCCCCGGCCCGGGGGCGGCTGGTGGCGACGTGCGCGCTCGGGGCGGACGAACGCGCCGCGCTGCGGCCCCTGCTGGCGGGCGAGAGCGACGGCGCGCGGATCGCCACGGTCGCCGAGGTCCGGGACGCGGCGGGCAGGGTGGTGTGCCGGGGCGGCTTCGACTGGAGCGTGCGCCGGCTGCCCGGCCCCCGGTAGGCCGGGCCCGCTCCGCGCGCGGCGGGGAAACGCCCGGCGAACATCTGACGGCAGGACAGGGAAGGTGCCAACGGCACCCGTTCGCGCTCGTACGGTGACCGAACCCGACCGACCGACCGGACCGTCACCGCGGGCACCGGCGGCACCAGTGACACGGCGGCTGCACGGGGGATGCGAGAACGCGCATGGGCGATTGGCTGAGTGCCGACAACATCGTGGCGGTGCTGACCGCCGTCGTCGGTCTGGCGGTCTCCGTCGGGGTGGTCTGGTACGAACGCCGGGTGCCGCGCCGTAAACGCATCGGCTACCGCGTCCAAATGGACACCCCGATCGGCAGCGACGACCCCGACGGCGAGGCCGGCGCGACCAATGTGCGGCTCGGTCTCTTCAACGACCTGCCGGACATGGTGGACGCCACGCTCGTCCTGCTCCGCATCGAGAACGACGGCGGCGAGAGCATCGCCGACGGCGACTACACCAACCGCGACCCGCACCGGGCCCTGAACGTGGTCTTCGCCGGCCGTCTGGTCCGGGGGGTGGCCGTCACCCAGGTCGACGCCGGCGGGCTGATGGACCACTTCGCCCCGGCCGGCGGCGAGGGCGGGGTCCGCCACGAGGGCAACGTCATCCACCTGCCCCGCGTGCCGCTCAACCGGGGCCAGCACTACAAGCTGCTGGTGCTGCTCACCGGCGGCCACGTCGGCGGCGGCGTCCGGATCACCGGCGGCATCCGCGACGGTGTCGTCGTCCCCAACAAGGCGATGCCCGTTGACGCCTCGCCCCCGCTGTTCAGCCGCGCGACCCGCTGGATCACCATCCTGCTGACCGTCTGCGTCACCGTGCTGGCCTCCATCATCGTCGTCCGCGAGGACGCGCCGCCGCCCCTCGGCTGCGCCACCGGCAGACTGACGGTCACCGGGTCCACGGCCTTCGCCCCGGTCATGGAGGAACTCGCCCGCCGTTACGCCGCGGACTGCGAGGGTTCCCGGATCACGGTCGACGCGAACTCCAGCGACCGGGGCGTCCGCGACCTCGCGGACGCCGGGAAGGCGGGCCACGGCTCCGCGGTGGTGGCCATGTCCGACGGCCCCGCCCCGGACGACCTCGCCCCACTCACCGGCAGCCGGGTCGCCGTCTCCACGTTCGCGCTCGTCGTGAACGACGGCATCCCCGTGACGAACCTGCCCGTGGCCCGGATACGCGCCGTCTTCGCCGGCACCGTCGACAACTGGAAGGAACTCGGCGGCGGTTCGGTCCCCATCCGCCTCGTCAGCCGCAATTCCGACTCCGGCACCCGCGAGATCTTCCGCAGGCGCGTCCTCGGAGGCAGGGGCGAGGGCCCGTTCACCTCACGGGAATGCGTGCGGAAGGACTACCAGGACGCCCCGGTGATCCGCTGCGAACGCGACAGCACCGCCAAGGTCCTCTCCGAGGTGGGCCGGATACCCGGCGCCATCGGCTACGCCGAACTGGGCGCCGCCAAGGCCGCGCCGCACGTGCGCATCCTGGAGATCGACGGCTTCGCCCCGTCGACCGGGGCCGACGGCGCCACCGGCTACCCCTTCAACGACCTCGAGTACGCCTACACCTTCGGCACCCCCGCCGCCGGCACCCTCACCGCCGGCTTCCTCCACTACATGCTTCTCGGCCCCGGCCAGGCCGTCGTCAGATCCCACGGCCACCTGCCCTGCTACTCGCCCGCCGCGGTCGAACGCTGCGGGCTGAAGGACTATGCCGCGTCCTGACGAGAAGTACCGGCGGGCGTCATGTGGGCGTCGCCTGGCGTACGCGTGCGGCCCTCTCCCTCAAAGGGCATGGACCACATCACGTTTCTCGTGGCGGTCGTGATCGTGACCGCGCCGGCCTTCGACTTCACCAACGGCTTCCATGACACGGCGGACGCGATGGCGACGTCCATCCCGACGGGAGCTCTGCGACCGCGGACCGCGGTCCTCATCAGCGGCGTGCTGAACATCGCCGGCGCCTTCCTCTCCACCGAGGTCGCGAAGACGATCTCCGGGGAATCGTCGACGACACCCTGGTCACCCCGGCATGATCTTCGCGGGGCTGGTCGGCGCGGCGCTGTGGAACCTCGTGACTGGTTGCCGGGACTGCCGTCGAGAAGGTGCTGATCCCCGCGGTCGCGTCCCCCCTGGTGGCGGGGATCGCGGCACTGCTGGCGACGTACCTGGCCTAGCGGATCACCGCGCGGGCGCGGCGGGAGTCGGTGACCCGGGGCTTCCGGCTCGGGCAGATCGCGTCGGCGTCGCCGGTGCACGGCACGAACGACGCCCAGAAGAGCGGGGCCGCCGGTGTGGGTGATCGCGGCGGCGGGCCTGGCCATCGGCCTCGGCACCCACCTGGGCGGCCGGCGGATCATCCGCACCATGGGCAAGGGGCTCACCGACATCCGGTCGCCGCGGGGCTTCGCGGCCGAGGCGGCCTCCACGACGGTGATCCTGACCTCCGCGCACCGGGGCTTCGCGCTGTCGACGACGCAGGTGTGCTCGGGCGGCATCCTGGGCGCCGGGCTGGGCCGCCGGCCGCCAGAGGTCCGCTGGGGGACCGCCGGCCGCAGGGTCGTCGCCTGGCTGGTGACGCTGCCGGCCGCCGCGCTGGTCGGGCGGGGTCTCGGCGAGCGTCGTGCAGCACGGCGGCACGGTGGGCACCGTGGTGGTCGCCCTGCTGGCGGTGGCGGCGTTCATCGTCGTGTTCTCGCGCCGCCACCCGGTGCACGCCCAGAATGTCAACGACACGCATACCGTGGCGCTGCGCCCCTCCGCGACCTCCGCCCCGTCGGCCGCCTGAGCGCGTCCGACCGCGTCCGACAAGGAGAAATGCGATGCAACCGGACTGGAGCGCCCTCGGCGAAGTGGCCGCTGTCAGCACCGGCGTTACGGTGGGTGTGGTCGCCGTCTTCGCCCTCGGTGTGCTCGGGCTCTCCCGGGCCGGGGGTTCCCGCGACGGCGCGACCGTGTCGTACACGGCGGCAGGCCTGTGTTCCCTGGCCTGCGCCGCGGTCGTGGCGTACGGCATCTGTCCGATCGTTCCGCAGTTCCACTCCTGAGAGGCGAGGCGACATGGCGACGTTCCCGCACCCCGCCGATCCGGACCTGCTGGCCGGTATGCAGGTCGACTACACCGACCAGGACGAGCCCGTGCTCATCCGCCCCGACGGCACCCCCGTCGAGACCTGGCGCGAGAACTATCCGTACGACCACCGGATGGAGCGCAAGGAGTACGAGTGGCACAAGCGGCTCCAGCAGATCGAGCTGCTGAAGCTGCAGAGCTGGATCAAGGAGACCGGGCGCCGGCTGGTGATCGTCTTCGAGGGGCGTGACGCGGCCGGCAAGGGCGGCACCATCAAGCGGTTCACCGAGCACCTGAACCCGCGCGGTGCCCGGGTCGTCGCCCTGGTCAAGCCGACCGAGCGCGAGCGCGGCCAGTGGTACTTCCAGCGGTACGTCGACCACCTGCCGACGGCCGGCGAGATCGTCATGTTCGACCGCTCCTGGTACAACCGGGCCGGTGTCGAACGGGTCATGGGCTTCTGCACCGACGACGAGTACCAGCGCTTCATGCGCCAGGCGCCCGCCTTCGAGCGGATGCTCGTGGACGACGGCATCGACCTGGTGAAGTTCTGGTTCTCCGTCTCCCGCGACGAACAGCGTACCCGTTTCACCATCCGCCAGGTCGACCCGGTGCGGCAGTGGAAGCTCAGCCCCATGGACCTGGCGTCCCTGGACCGCTGGGACGACTACACCGCGGCGAAGGTCGCGATGTTCCGCGAGACGGACACCGAGCAGGCCCCCTGGACGGTCGTGAAGAGCAACGACAAGAAGCGCGCCCGCGTCGAGGCGATGCGCAGCGTGCTCGCCCGCTTCGACTACCCGGACAAGGACGAGGAGGTCGTCGGCGTCCCCGATCCGCGGATCGTCGGCGCCGCCGCGAACCTGCTGGAGGCGGGCGAGGCCTGACCTCCCGCGCACCGGGAACGCGGACGAGGCCGCCCCGGGTGATCCGGGGCGGCCTCGTCCGCGTGCGGGCGCGTGGCGTCAGTTGGTGAAGTTGAGGTACTTCCAGTCGCCGTACGTCGTGGTGTTCAGGCTGTCGCCCGAGCTGCCCTTGATGTACGAGACGCGCACCCGGGCCCGGATGCCGGACTCGCCCGGCCCCGGCAGCTCGACGAGCGCCTTGCCGGCGGTCCCGATCCGGAAGTACTCCGAGTCGGTCCCGTACCAGTGGCCCTGGTAGTAGACCTGCAGCTCGAACCGCTCCTTGCGGTTCGTGGCGTAGGTCATCGTCGTGGTGAACAGCGGCGCGGCGTTCTTGTGGAACCAGTAGTAGTTGGTCGAGCCGATCTTGCCGGTCTTGTAGTGGCGCGAGACCGACGTGGTGAGCTTGACCTGCGTGCCGACCGCCCGCGACACCGACTTCGGCGCGTAGGAGAAGTCGCCGCCGAACGACGCCCAGAAGGTGGTGTTGCGGCTGAGCTTGTAGGTCACCTTCAGGTCGCCGGCCGAGTTGACCTTGGCGGTCTTGACCAGCTTCTTCGTGCCGCCGGCCGGCTGGGCGTAGATCGACACCACACGGCTCTTGCCGGTCTTGCCGAGGTGCCCGGTGACGGTGGCCGTCGCGCCGTAGGAGTAGGTCGAGTGGTTGGTCTTGATGCTGACCGACGTGGCCAGGCGGGAGACCGCGACACTGTCCTTGCCCACCGCGGCGTTGTGCGTCGCGTCGCCCTTGTACTGGGCGGTGTAGGTGACGGTGCCGCCGGTGGTCGGGGTGTCCGTGAAGCTGAACGTGCCGTTGGACGCGACCGTCTTGGTGCCGAGCGACTTGCCCTTGGGGTAGGTGAGGTCGGTGCGGGTCACCGTGACCTTGGTGCCGCTGGGGAAGGAGGCGCTCGAGGTGAGCTTGCCCTTCACCGTGATCTTGGTGGACCGCTTGGCCGAGGTCGGAGCGGTGACCGTGACGGTGGCGGCGGCCTTGGCGACCTTGACGGTGTCCTTGGCGGTGGCGGCGGCGTGCCGCGTGTCACCGGCGAAGGTCGCCGTGTAGGTGTTGTTGCCCAGGACGGACGGGGTGTTCTTGAACGAGAAGGTGCCGTTGGCGGCGACCGTCACGGTGCCGAGCGACGTGCCCGCCGGGTGGGCGGAGTCGGTGCGGCTCACGGAGACCTTGGTGCCGGCCGGGAAGGCCACGGGCGAACCGAGGGTGCCGGTGACGGTGAGCTCGCGGGTGGGCAGGGCCGTGGTCGGGGCGTTCACCGCGAGGGTGGTCGCGCCCCGGACGACGCTGACGGTGTCCTTGGCGGTCGCGTCGGCGTGCGTGGTGTCGCCGGCGTAGCTGACCGTGTAGGTGTTGTCGCCCTGCGCGGACGGGGTGTCCTTGACCTCGAAGGTGCCGTCGGCGGCGACCGTCGCGGTGCCGAGCGGCGTGCCGTCCGTGTGGGCGGAGTCGGTGCGGCTCACGGAGACGGTCGTGCCGTCCGCGAAGGGCACCGTGGAGCCGAGGGTGCCGGTGACGGTGACCTCGTCGCCCGGGATGGCGGCGGCCGGGGCGTCCACCGTGAGCAGGCTCGCGGCCCGGGCGACGCTGACGGTGCCGGTGCCGGTGGCGGCGTCGTGCTCGGCGTCCCCGGCGTAGCTGACCGTGTAGGTGTTGTCGCCCAGTGCGGACGGGGTGTCCTTGACCTCGAAGGTGCCGTCGGCGGCGACCGTCGCGGTGCCGAGCGGCGTGCCGTCCGTGTGGGCGGAGTCGGTGCGGCTCACGGA